>NC_009806.1 GCF_000017305.1 Kineococcus radiotolerans SRS30216 = ATCC BAA-149
TGGAAGAACTGCTTCTCGCTAATCCCCACCCTCAATGCGTCGACCATCTGTCACCATGCCCCCATGGCCACCCGCACCACCACCCAACTGACCGACGACATCGACGGCAGCCCCGCCAGCGAACGCCTCGTCTTAACCCTCGACGGCACCGATTACGAGATCGACCTCAGCAGCGACCACGCCCGCCAACTCCGTGCCGGCCTCGACGTCTTCATCCAGCACGCCCGCCGCACCGGAGCTCAGACCATCGGACACCGCGACAACTACAAGCGCACGACACTGGCCCCCGACCACCGCATCATCCGCTCCTGGGCTCGTACCCACGGCCACCCCGTCACCGCCACCGGCCGCATCAGCCCCACCGTTCTGCGCGCCTACCAAGCTGCCCACTGACCCCCACCCCGCCCGCGCGCGCCGGCAAGGTCTACGAGCGCTGGGAGATTAGCCGGCTGCAAGTGAGTGACATGGTGACCAAGGTGAACGGTGAATGACGTAATCGATAGGCGATCGACGCTGGTGCCTTCGCCGATGCCACGGCGCAGTCCTCCCACACCCGGGAAGCGCCCACCAACACTCTCGCCATCCCCCCACACCCGTGCTCTCAACGCACCGGTGTGGCAGGCTCAGCCCAGAGTGAAACGGAACAACCCCTCAGCCCGATGACGTTGCATCCACCGGGTACAAGGACACCCCGGTGAACCGGCAGCTGCAGCAGACATCTGAGCAGGCAGGAGTGACGACGTGCCCCGCACCACCCGCGCCACGACCGCCGCTCGCATCAACCTGCGCATCAACGCACGCCGCGCCACCACCGACGGCCTGACCTCCTTCGCCACCCTGGCGCTCCTGCCGCTGCTCGCGCCGGCCAAACCCGGCGAACGTGCTCTCCTCCTGCTCGCCGCGGTGCCTGCCGCCGCGATCTTCGGCTACCTCGCCGGCTACGCCGCTGGCTCTGCCACCGACCTCAACGTCGCGCAGCAGAACCTCCAGCAGCGGGCCGCTCAGCTGCAGGCCGCCCACCGCAGCGCCTCCACCACCGCCCAGCCTTCTGCGCCGGTGATCAGACTCATCAGTGAGCCCATCCCCCCGTCAGGGTCCAGCTCACCCGTAGGCCGCGGCCACCTCGCCGGCCTCGCCCGACCCCCAGCCCAACAGCAGCACGAGCAGCAGCACGGGCTTCACCTGGTGCCCACCCCCACCCGCGAAGCCACCTCGCCGGCCGCCGAAGCCCCCACCAGCGGGACCGGCAACAGCAGCCCCCACCTCAGCCTCATCATCACCCAGCACCCCGCCAGCTGACAGACCAGCGCGGCTCAAGCACTCCCCTCAAGCGAGCAACACCACCCCTGACCGTCCCACCGGTCGCCTCACCAGGCCCGCCGCGCTCAGCAGGGCACCGAGGCCGCAGACACAGACTCACGGGCAAAGCCCCAGACCCGGCCCACCAAGCAGCAGGGCCGCCCGCACCTCCCCCCAGCGCCCTCACTGCACCCCACCCCCAGGCTCCCCACCCCCAGGCTCCCCACCCCCAGGCTCCCCACCCCCAGGCTCCCCACCCCCGGACTCCCCACCCCCGGACTCCCCACCCAAGGACCCGCCATGACCCAGACCCCCACCCACCAGCGCGCAAGCGCCGACACCAGCGCCGACACCAGCGCTCATGTCAGTGCCGGCGTCACCGCCCTCAGTGGCGCCACACCCGAGGATGAAGACCCCGCCACCCGCGCCGCCCGCGCCCGCCACACCAACACCCAACGCGCCGCCTACGCCGCCCAAGCCCTGCAGCACCACACCCGCGCCAGCCACAGCCACGCCGAAGACCTGCAGCAAGCCCTCGTAGAGCTGCTCACCGACCTGCACCACCTCTGCCACACCTGCGACCTCGACCTCGCCCCCCTCTACCAAGCCGCCACCCTCGTCTACGACCGCGAAGCCCACGCCGCCTGACCGGCCCCCTTTGCAACCAGACCATGCTGCCGCTGGCTGCAGACCACACAGCTGCTCATGAGGACGGGTCTGTCAGGACGTTCAGCACCCACCTCATGCACTCACCCACCACCGCTCGCAGCACCGCCAGCAGGACTGGCAGCCGCCAGCTTCTACCGGTGGAGGCAGGCGCCGGCTGACCGCTCGGCTGCCCTGCTCGTCGGACATCGGGACCCTCATGACTACTCATGACTCCAGCCTCAAGGCGCTTGAAGGGGGCTGGCTAAGTCTCGATGTCACACATTGGCGCTGATGGCGCATGATGGCCTCGTGGGTCGCACCCCGGAGACCAACATCCGCCTCCCCGCCGGCGCGGTGACAGCCCTCAACTCGCTCGCCGCCCATCGTGATCAGGGTCAGGCCGCCACCCTCCGTGAGCTGCTCAGCGACTACGTCGACCGCCAGCAGGCCGTCCCGGCCCAGGACCGGCGCGCGCATATCTCGACCGTCCTGCGCTACCCCTCCCGCAGCCACCGCCACCCCAGCAGCCTTGACGACGACGTCACGACACGGCAGATCCGCATCCGTGCTGATGCTGACCTCGTGGAACGGGCGCGATCGCTAGCCCTACGCCTTCCCGGCCAGCCTGAGCGGCGGGGGCAGCGCGACTACCAAGCCCGCACTCTGACCGATGCCGTTATGACGGCTATCGCCTTCCACGCCACGATCAAAGACGACTTCCTGCATGGGCTGCTCCCCTTAGTCCGCCACGGCGCAGCGCATGGTCTGTGGCGACTAACCATCGCCGCCACCCTGACCCGCGCCGAGAAGGAGGCGCAAGCAGATGCGGAGACCGACGATCTTGCCGCCCAGGTCGCTTGGCACCTGGAGAACATGGACGTCGCCTGGCACCACTACAGCCGCGTCCGAGCCACCCGCAACCTGGCTAGAGTCCTGCTGCACGGTCCGAATGCGTGCGCGAATGAGCAGGACCTCTATGCGCAGGTTGCCGGGGGATGGTGGGAACGGGCTTTGGCCGACCTCGCCGATTCAAGTAAGCACGATGAGCATGAGCTTCTGGAGCTCTTCCCGTCCGAGAGCGATGAGTGGGGTACAGCCGGCATGGAGGGCCGCGGTGGCACCGCCGTCTGGCGAGCGCGACGCTTGAGCACCCTCGCTACCGTCGCCGGCTGGCTCTCCGATCTCGAAGCTCCACTCCTCCTGATGCAGCCCCCCGGCTGGACCCTTGCCGCCCCGCCCAACTGGCGGGCTATGGTCACCGCTCCATCCAGAGCGATTCCTCACCCGTGGGTCAGCCTGGTTGAGGAACGTCGAGTTCTGGCGCTACGGCGCGGCAGCCAATGGGTCATTTGGCCTCTCACCCCCGCAGGCAAACCCGTCGAAGGTGTCCAATCCGCTCTGCATGGACTACAGACCGGCGAAGTTTCGCGGCGCCACAGTGACGAGGAGCTCGCTGAGGCACTGCTCGTTCACGCCGGTGAGGATTTTATCGCTCCTCTGTACGTTCCCGTCCTACGAGCTCAAGCGGCCGGCTTTCTCACACCTGAGGAAGCCACGCGCATACAGTTGGAGGCGCGTAACGCTACGCAGGCGAGGATGCGTGCCGTCCTAACTTCTGGTCATCCCCAGCTCACCCCAGCGGTGGCGAAGCAACTCCGCGGTCTACAGAACTCCCCGTACGCCTTTGCTGACGTGTGTGCCCGAAACCGCATCCCGTTCACCATCGAGTCAACCGCTCGGCTATGTCCACCTGTCTCCCTCGCGCAACTCATCGATAATGGCGCTTCCCCCGAGACCCTGCAGTGGATGGGTACTACCATGCTCCGCGCACGACTGCGGGGATTACGTCACTCCCAGCACGCCGCTTGGCTCGAGGCCCTCACCAAACCCGGTGAGGCCACCAGGAACCGGCGAAATACTCAACGGCTGCGCCGATCTCTCGAACTTGATGGCGACCCGGATCTCATCATTAAGCAAGACCCGGACCAGACGGCTGACGAGACACCAATACTTCCCTGATGCAGCAGAATCCGCTCCTGCACGGCAACTCTGCTCCGCTTCCGCGAGCTCGACCTGGAGCAGCTGTCATGGCGGAGTATCCCGGGTCGTAGGTCGATCCGTAGGCGCCTGACCTCTGCATGAGTGTTGAGCACTATGCTCCCCTCATGTGGCGTAAGAAGCCGGAGCATGTCGACCTCAGCGCGGACATTGCGTTGACGACCACACTGCTCTCTCAGCCGCTGGACTGGCGGGTGCGCATCGTTGAGCACGTCGAGATTGACACCGCCACCAGTTGCCGGCGTCGTCGCTCCCTGCAGTCAGCTCCACTGCGTGATCTCCTGCCCGTGAGCGCCGCGAGTATCGCCGCCGGAGCCAAGACCGCATTGGTCGTACTGAACGTCGCCTCCGTGCCGCGTGGCGCTCTGCTCGACCTCGACCTCGACGGTCCCGACGACGCGGCTGCCTTCCTGCTTCCGCGCGCTGAGATCGCCCGCCGAGAAGCTCACTACTTGCATGCCCTGGCCCACGATGCCGGTCTTTTTGTCGACGACAAGTTGCAGATCCTGTTGGAGACGATGCTGGCCTACACCACCAGCGCCTACTGGAACCTGTCCAGTGCGTCTAGCCTGTCAAAGCTGGCGCGTGCATACCTTAGTGACGGTTTCGCCGAGACGCTGCCCGAGGAGACCGTTCAGCGGTGGTTACGACTGGACAAGCAAATCGCTGCCGAACTGGCACCTTTGACCGAGCCGGGTCCCGGGCTGAGCCCGATGGAGCACCCACTGCTGTCCCTGCCCTTCCTACCCGGCATTGCCGACCCATCCCCTCACCGGCTGACCGATGTTGAAGACCTTCTGGTGAGGTACCTGCGGCTGCTTCAGGCCGCGGCGAGGGGCCGCCAGGGTAGCCGGGGTGGGGCCGCCCAAGAGCTGCTGGACTCATTGGCCGACTACGGCCGTAACTACGACATGCTCGTGGCGACCACGGTGCCCCTGGACGAGCCTTTCATGATCAAATACTCAGAGCGACGCGACCTGCAGTTCTCCTGGTGGGACAACCGTGCACAGCAAGACCTTGTGGTCAGTGACGCACTCAGCAACCACGTCGTCTTGACCGTGGATGACCCCAACGTCCGCATCACTCCCGCCACGGCGGCTACCGCCGTGGGCCAGGACACGGACGCCTTGGGCGCCTTCACCACTCGCCGCAGCGCCCAGACCCACGCCATGTACGCCCACAACCTCGACCGCGACTACAAGATCACCTTGCGGTTTCAGCTGGCTCCGCTGCGCCGGTTGCAGTACGTGATCTACCTGGTCTCGGTCCTGCTGCTGCTCCTGGCTATAGCGATCGCCTACGAGGCTCCCCACGAGCTGGCTGACCTAGCGCTGATCGTGGGCCCCAGCGCCTTGGCTGCCTCCGCCCTGCTCAACCGCGAGCCCAGCACGCTCGGATCCCACTTGCGCCGGCGCAGCACCACCGTGCTCAGCACAGCGTTGCTCATCCTGCTGATCGTGGGAGCGCTGTCCTACGTCTGGCCCTACCTGGTGTCCGACACCTGGGCACACCTCAGGCGTCCCTTCTGCGGCGCCTGACGAGCCTCACGTCCATCCTTGCCCCTGCCCCAGGCGCTAAAGTGGCTCAAGACCCTCAGGAGGAGTCATGGCCAAGAACACCGGGCGGAGCTCGCGTGCTGGTGCGGTTGACAATCGCACCCAGGTGAAGGACGCCAGGGCGGGCATGTGGCTCAAGCGGGACACCACAACAGGCCGCTTCCTGCAGGCCAAGACCAGTGGTGGCTCCTTCAAAGGTGTCTCGAAGGGGAAGTGAGTCCCTGTCGCGCTAGCCCCCTGGCGCCTCACCGCGGGTGATGATCACCGATCTGGCCTGACCGCAGCGGATCACCTGACAGTGGCGGTAGGTACCGATATCTTGCGCTCTGTGAGCGCCCCCCGCTACGACGCCGCCACTGTGGCCAAAGCACTCGGCGTCGGCACCGTGGACTTCCTCGGAGACGGAACCTTCGGCGACACCTGGCGAGCGGGTGATCGAGCCGTCAAGATCATCTGCGTCGATGGCTACCCTCCGGAGCGCGTTGCCCGCGAGGTCGACGGCTTGATGAGGGTGAGCAGCTCCCACGTCGTGCGCCTCTTCGAGGCAGGTCAGGTGGTGCTGGGCGGGCGCCCTCGTCCGGCGCTGCACTTCGAGTACGTCGACGGCGGCGACCTGCAGGGTCGCCTCGAGGCCGGTCAGCGTCCCACGCCGCAGCAGACCGAGGCGCTGCTGCGGGGTCTGCTCACCGGAGTGCGGGACCTGCACTCCGCCGACGGCACCGTGCACCGCGACATCAAGCCTTCGAACGTCGCTCTGCGCGGTGGCATGTGGGAACAGCCGGTCCTTCTCGACCTGGGCCTGGCGCGGTCGTCCACCGAGCAGACGGTGACGATCTACCCCTCTCTGGTGGGGACCACCATGTTCATGGCGCCCGAGCAGCTGCGGCAGGAGCGAGCCCGCAAGGCCGCTGACCTCTTCGCGGTGGGCGTCACCGTGCGAGCTCTCCTCAGCGGCCGCCACCCCTTCTACGACGACGGCGTCGACCTCACCTTCGACGAAGCACTGCAGAAGATCCAAGCGGGTCCCTTCCCCTTGCCGGCGGACCTACCCCAGCACGTGACCACCGTGCTCGACCTCCTGGTGAGCTACACGCCCAACCAGCGCGGCAGCGCCACCAGCAACCTGCGACGCCTGGAGGCGAACCCCGCGTGAGCACACCCCACGACTGGGACGACGAAGCCGGCTTCGAGGACGACGTCCTTCCCGACGCACCAGCCGATGAAGCCTTGGACCTACCCGAGGACGACCAGCCGCAGCAGCTGGCGCTGACCCCCGACGGCTCGGTGCTGACCCTGACCGGCCCTGGTGCGGGCACCGTGACCCGGCCGCCCCAGCCAACCCGGCCAGTAACGACCACGCCCGCGAACCCCCAGCAGCAGGGAACGGTCCAGACGAGGCTCGCGACCCGCGATGAGGCCTTGGACGGGCAGGCCCCGCTGCTCCTGGTCCACCGGGCCTACCAGAAGGCACAGCTGCTGCCTCGCGTCCTGGGCAGCATCCTCGCCGCGACCGGCGGTCAGACCCGTCTCGGGGCCGTCACCCCCCTGCCCCGCTCCACCAAGGACAGCAACACCACCTGGCTGGCCAGCTGCGCGGCGGCCTCGGTGCGCATCGCCGACCCGATGGGCTTCAAGCTCGACCCCCGCATCATCCCCGGCGAGGCACCCTCACCCCGCAGCCTGGGCTGGTGGCCCTACCTCGCCAGTGACCCCCTCAACGTGGCCGACGTCCTCGACGCCCAACGTCAGGTGGGGGCAAACCTGCTTCTCTCGCCCGGACGTGGCATCGATCCCGGCGACCCGCAGACCAGCCTGGACAGGGCCTTCGCCGAAGCCGATCAAGCACTGTCACGCCTGCAGAGCGGCGAGCGCCTGGGCTTGAACATCACGCTGCCACGTGCCTGGTTGAGCACGCCTGTGCTGCGGGACCGCCTCCTCGATCAGCTGCTGGACCAGGAGCAGTTCGACATCTGGTACCTGCGGGTGCAGTGGCCCTCGACCCTGCGCTCCACCGAGCAGCCCGTCGAGGAGGCCATGCTGCAGGGCTACAAACGGCTGGCGCAGCTGGCCGCAGACGAGGAGCGCACGCTGCTGCTGCCCCAGACGGGGCTGACCGGGTGGCTGCAGCTCGGCTTCGGAGCGGCCGGCTTCGGCTCGGGCTTGCCCGGCTCAGACCAGGCGTTCAAGGAGCCGATGGGCGGTGGAGGCGGAGCGACACCCATCGAGCGGTACTTCGAGCCCACGCTGCTGCACTCGGTGGAGCGCACCGTGCACGACGTGCTACGCGCAGGGGCCGGCTACGTGCCGTGCGCCTGCCCCTACTGCCCCGCCCTGCACGCCGCACCCGACTGGCGACCAGAGCTCGCTGCCTTGCACCACCTGCACTGGATGGGGCGCCTAGCCGCTGACGCCTCCTCGACTGGACGCGGCGGTCCCGGTGGTGCGGTGCGTCGGACCGTGCGAAGCGCGATCAGTGCCGCGGCGAGCCAGCCGCTGGCCGGGTTGAGCCAGCCGCGGCACCTCGCAGTCTGGGATCGTCTCCTGTAGAGGCCAGCAGCACCTCGCCGAAGACGCGTGGCACCGGCCCGGACACGCAGCCCTGCAGGTGCAGGCTCACCGCCCGTTCCACCAGCAGCTCCCGGTCCGGCTGACGGGCACGGTTCACGCGCGGAGACCGCAGCGCCGTCAAATCACCCGCAACCGACAACGACGCCAAGCCCACGTCGTAGGCCTCGAACCAGTCCGAGTGAGAACGGGCAGCCTGCGAGGTGTGAGCATCGAGGACGAGCCATGCCTCGTCGGCAACCGCGGTGTGGCGACTGGCCTGCGCGAGACCGCGTCGCCAGTCCCGTAGCTTCGCTTCAACCGTGACGATCTTGCGCGCTAGCGAGCGCCACGTGTAGGTCGCCTGCCACCTATCCCCCACCGCCTCCAGGTGCCCACCATCGACGAGGCGAGGCAGGACCCCACGACGCAGGTGCGCAGCAGACACCATGGCCGCGTCGGCGAGCTCCGGCGTACTCAGCGGCTGCCCAGACCGAACCTGCAGTGCCAGCAAGATCCGCACATCGACTGACCCCATCAGCGGCGCCTTGCCTGCTCGCGCGGCAACGGCCCCGTGATCAAGGTCTAGCAGGACCACGTCAGGAATACCCGCGGTGCAGGGGACCTCGAACATGACTTCCGCGCCAGGCAGCAGCTGCGCCGCTTTGTAAGCCAAGGGGGCCAGCATGTCCGCCTCCGACCCGAAACGGTCAGTGACTGAAGATTGAGACCCCATGAGAGGGCAGCGTAGCTACCACCCCTGACGTGCGCCGCGAGTGCGGTCAGGTTCGTGCTGTGGCGTCACGGGAAGGCCCGCCTCCAGGTGCATCGATGCACTGTGGTTCGCGTCAGCGCCGTGGGCGGCATGAGCCTCAAGGGCAGCCTGGTCTAGGCCGATGCGGCGCTGGTGAGATGGCTGCGCGATCGCCGCGGATACGGCCAGCTGCGCCTGCCCTACCCCCGCTACCGGAGCCGGCGCAGCTCTTGGCTCGAGCAGGACCTGCGCGCCCGCCGTCGGCACCTGCTGCGCGCCAACTGGCGCGACCTGACCACGCTCGTCGTTGCCTTCGCCCTCGCAGCCGTCTCCTTCAGCTATGGAGTACGGGAGCATCCACAGCTGCAAGCCGGTGTCCTCGGGGCCTTTCTCGGCGCCGCCGCCGTCGGCGGGACCGGCTTCCTGGCGCTCATCGACGGCAGCCTGCTAGCCCGCCTCGGCCGCAGCGTCGAGAGTGACGTCGGGGATGAGCTGCGCACCACCGATGGGGTGTACGGCGTCATCAGCGCTGTCCCCTTTGAGCGCTTCGACGTCGACCACGTCGTCCTCGCCCCCAAAGGCTGCTTCGCCCTCGAGGTGAAGGCTCTCTTCGGCCGCCAGCAGAGCCTGGAGGACACCTACGGCCTGGACAGTAAGGTCCACCAAGCCCGCCAAGGCGCCACCAAGACCGCGGCCCTGCTCCGCAGCCACGGCATCCACAAGCCCGTCCGTCCCGTCCTGGTGCTCGCCGGGCCCGGCGCCCCCAACCTTCAGGGCCAGGTCGTCGACCGCGCCGGCGTCCTGATCGTCGCCTTCCGCGACAGCGACACCTGGCGACCGGTCATGGCCGGCCCGACTAGTCCTGACCAGGCCCTGCCGCTGGACACTGCGGCCAAGGCCGCCGGGCACCTGGTGACCTTCTGCGAGCGCCGCGAGCAGCACCAGCGGTCGAAGGTTCAGCAGCGACGGAGTCGGCAGGCTGGGCTCCAGCGGGGTGCACCTGAGACGCAGCGCAAGCTGAGCGGGGGCCGTCGTTGACGTCGGCCCCGCAGCGTCTGCCCCACCACAGGCGGTCATGAGCCCGAGAGCGCTGACAAGGCTCAGCGGAAGCTACCGCAACCGTTGCCTCCAGCAATTTTGCGGTCATGTCGATGACCGCTGGATCGGCACGAGCTCAGCCGCCGACCTCAGCGGCGCCCCGGTCAGCCTCGTAGACACGCCATGTGCCGTCCTCCAAAGCCGCCACACGAGTGGTCACCGAGGACCCGGCGACAGCGTGCACCTCAGTGCCGATCGGCAGATAGGCGGCATCACCCTCGCGCGGGACGAACTCAGGGTCGAAGACGATGTCCTTGATCCGGCACCGCACGCTGGCCACGACGTCCCCGACCTGCTCCTCACTTAGCACCGATCCAGGGCTGTAGTCGGTGCTGTACGTGACGCCGTCGACCACGACGAAGGGCACCCAGTCGATAGCCACCGTCTGGTCCTCCCCAGACGGCTGCGGACAGTAGTCAGCAGCCCAATCTCGCGTGGACCGCGACTCGTCGGGGGTGGAGCAGCCGACCGCCACGGCCAGCGCCACGACCGGGTACAGCGACCTGACGACGTGCTTGATCCTCATGGCCACGTCTCCTTCGATGTCGTCACCTGGAGACAGGTTCCCGCCGCCCAGCTGCGGGGGCAGCAGATTGACCGAACGCGCGGTCATCCCGCGTTGTGCGCGGTCTCGAGCTGTCGGCGACGTCGCACACCCATCAGACGCCGTGACCTATGCAGGCGTTCCACACCTGACGACGTCATCACCGCACATCCAGACCTACCGCGAGGCGGCGCATCCGCCAGCGCCATCCAGAACGGCGGATCACCAGCGTCGTCGGCAACGTAGCTTCACCGCCGCTCTCCCTTCTCCGCCGCCACGACCGCCCCGACAGCCAGCCCCGGCAGCAGCCCCATCAACGACGTGCCCACTACTGAGTCCGTCCACTCGTAGGTACTGCCGGAGCTCCACATCAGCACAACGGCCAGGAGGGCACCCGCCCCCATCCCGGCACCCGCGCCCAGAGCCAGGTAGCGCATCGCGCCGCCATCTCCACCTGACACCTCGAGCCGACGTCCACGAGGCCCGCGCCCTTCCTGCACGGTGACGCCTCGTCCTGCCTGGCCTGGAAGCCGCGACCTCACGGTCATACCACTGTCGCGGACGTCAGCCGTGGTTGCCTTCTGATTCTGCTGCTCAGGTCACGACGGCAGGTCCGGTGACCGCACTGGTAGAGCCATCGCCTCGACGGACCTCCTGAACCGGCCACCTGGACGGGGCGTCATCCCACGCGTGCCAGCTACGCGTGCCAGCTACGCGTGTCATCCACGTGTGTCATCCACGTGTGTCATCCACGTGTGTCACCCGTGTGCGTCGTGTCCTTGCTCGGCGGCGGCCGGTCCATCGGCGGTGCTGCCTGGAGCAAGGTCACCGAAAGGCGTCCAGGCCAACCACGAGTCCCGGAAGTCCGGATGGTCGCGGTGACGGGCGGCGGCGATGAGCAGGGTGTAGGCGAGGTTGTCGGCCGTCACCGCGTGGTCATGATCCACAGCCCGTTGGAAGTCACGCACCAATTCACTGTCAACCCAACGCTGGTCCATCTCCTCAGCTGTCGCGTCGGGCGGGAGCGGGTCGTGGGCGCGGGCCCAGACGAACAAAGCCACCGCACGGGCGATGTCGCCCGGCACCGGATCTAGGCCCATGGGCGCCACTGTCGCATCGCCATCAGCAGCGCCACCCACCGGTCCCAGCGAGTCGGCACCGCCAGCCCTCCCGGTGGGAACGCGGAGACGGCCCGGCGTCACACTGGGCGCTGGACCGCCTCGAACCGCCGGCTTGGACTCCCGGCGAGCGCCGGAGGCTGCAGTTGACCCGCCATCTCATGGTGCTACCCGGCACCAGCACGATTCATCGTGATCGACCGGGTACGGCCGGTGAGGCGCCGGTTGGTGAGACGTCCCGCAGCTGGCGCCCCTAGCGGTGCCAGTCAGCCCGGCCACGGCGAGGCCGGTCTGAGCATCGCCGTGGACCTCGCCCTTGCTGATGGACGCCGCACCTGTTGATGGACGCCGCACCTGGTCACCCGGCGGCCTGCGGGTTCTGCTCGCCGTACGACCGTCACCGCCGGCACGCGGTTCTGAGACCTTCCACCACCGCCTGCGCCGCTTCGCGGCCCGCACGGGTCGGCACCAGGGGGTAGACGTGGACTTGACCGGACGCTTCGTGGAAGTCGACCTGGACACCGGCGCTGCGGGCCTTGGCCACCAGCAGGTGAGCATCGGGGTTGAGGATGTCGCGCGTTCCGCTGAACACGCTTAACGGGCCCAGCCCCGTGAAGTCTCCGAAGAGGGGACTCACCACCGGGTCGGTCATGGGGAGCTCGCCCCGCCAGGCGTCGGCGAAGAAATGCCCCCCGGGCCGGCCAAGCCACGGGTCCGAGGGCTGCACCACGGGGATCCGGGGATTGCTCCACGTCAGGTCCAGCGCAGGAGAGATCAACACGGTGCGGGGCAGGACGATGCCTGCATCACGCAGCTGCAGCGTCGCCGACAAGGCGATCTGCCCGCCGGCGGAGTCACCCGCCAGGCACGTCGGCCCTCGGGTGTCGAAGCTGCGACGCACGAGCTCGACGACCCACTGCCCCACCTGCGCCGCGCTGCCGTAGGGCAGCAGCGGGTAGATCGGGACGGTGACCGTCACCCCCGCCTCGGCGGCGATGTCAGCCGCCAGCTTCCAGTGGTGCGGGGAGATCTGGTTCACCCACCCCCCACCGTGGACGTAGACGACGCCTCCGGTGGGTGCGGCTCCGGTGGCCGGGGTGAGCGTGTACACCGGCCAGTGCCGGTCGTGGGTGACCTCGAGGTGGACGTCACGCCGGAGCCACCGTGGAGGCCCGTAGGAGCGAGGCCGCAGGATCGCGTCCTGCAGCCGCTGCCGCGCTCCCTCGGCGGTGGCGTAGGGCCGGTTGGCCCTGCTCAGGCGCAAGTACAGGGGAACCGCACGGTCCAGAAGGTCGATCATGGTGCGCAGCTCTCCTCAACAGACCCGAAACAGACTCGACACCGCGCAGTGTGCCCCCTGCCCGGTCACGCCCGTAGACCCGATCGTGCCTGCAGGCTGCCTACGTCTCCAGGTAGGACCAGCTCGCGCAGCAGTCCGTGAACCCTGATGCGCCGCCCGACTGCGGTCGCACTAGAGGTGTGGCACGGACGGCGGGATGACCATGAAGTCGGTCGCCAGATGTCACAGCCGCCATGGGATGGGCTGCATCCGCAGCGCAGCACTGGCGACTTCTCCTAGGTGGTTCTCGCGCCTGGCGCCGTGTTCAAGAAGTTCCCGAAGGGGGCAGATGCTCACGAGCCCACACCGCAGCCGCGGTGCGTCCGCTCACACCCAGCTGCCGCAGGATGCGCCCGACATGGACCTTGACGGTGTGCTCGCTGATGCCGAGGCTGCGGGCGATCTGCTTGTTGGCCAGCCCCTCAGCGATCAGCTGCAGCACTTCGTGCTCACGACCGCTAAGTCCCGTCGCTGGCTGCTGGGGCTGCACCGGATGCTGGGGCTGAGGTGACTGCCCCGGTGACAGCGGCGGTGGGGGCGAAGTGGGGGACCCGGGCAGCAGGGCTCGGGCGACGCGAGGGTCCAAGGGGGCGTGACCGGCAGCGGCAGAGCGGACGGCGCTGAGGACTTCACGCGGTTCGCTGTCCTTGAGCAGGTACCCCACCGCCCCAGCGGCCAGAGCCTGCCGGACCTGAGCCTGGTCGATGAAGGACGTCAAGACCACCACCGCGGTGTCCGGGACCGCGGCCAGCACCGCCGCAGTAGCGGTCACCCCGTCCATGACGGGCATGGAGAGGTCCATCAGCACCACGTCGGGAGCCAGCTCGCCGGCGCGTTGGACTGCTTCGGCGCCGTCTGCGGCTTCTCCGACGACCTCGATGTCGTCGCTGCTGCTGCTGGTGCTGGTGCTGAGACCGTCGCCGGCGTGCAGGAGAGCGATCAGGCCGGCACGAACCAGGCGGTGGTCGTCGACGACCAGGACACGGATCACGAGGAGAACCTCTCCGAGGATCCCCTCGCGACGGATCCCCGCGAGGAGGATCCTGGCGCGGAGGATCGGCGCGAGCGGGATCGGTTTCCGGGGGCGGTCTGGAGGTGGGGTACTTCCAGGCGCCAGCGTGTCCCGGCGCGGGGGGCGGTGGCCAGCCGCAGCCGGGCCCCGCCCTGACGGGCGAGGTCGGGCAGGAGGCGCAGCCCGAAGTGGCCGTCCTCGGCGGCGTGCTGAGCCGCGGCGGGCTCGAAGCCGACGCCGTCGTCGGCGACGTCGAGGCGCACGTGGTCCTGCTCGTAGCGCAGGTGCACGCTGAGGTGGTGAGCGCGGGAGTGGGACACGGCGTTGCGCAGCGTCTCCTGTGCGACCTGGAAGACGAGGCGTTCCCCGGCCAGGTCCAGCCCGCTGCTCTGATGGGGGTCAGGCAGTTGCAGGTCCACGACCATGCCCTGGGAGCGACCCGAACCAGCGAGATCACCGACGGCGGTAGCCAGCCCGGCGTCGTGGAGGCTGGGTGGGTAGATGTCGAGCAGCAGGGAACGCAACCCGGCGATGCTGCTGCGCACCGCACCGGCCGCCTCCTGCAACTGCGCACTGGTCCCGTTGGGTTCGCTGGTCCCGGCGGTCTCGTCGCTGCCCGTGCTGCCGCCGTGCTGGGCGGACTGGGCTCGCTGGGCGCGCTGGGCGGCGGCAGCGACAACGTAGGAGGTGGCCACCAGTTCCTGCACGACACCGTCGTGCAGGGTCGCTGCGATCCGCTGCCGCTCCCGGGCGGAGGCGTCGACGGCGTCCTGCAACAACGTCTCCCGTTCGACGCGGTTGCGGCGCAGCCGTTCCAGCAGCGCCCACAGCACCGGCACCAGCAGAACCACCAGCAGCAGCAGGCTGGAGACCAGCAGGCCGGCGAAGCTGCGCCACAGCTGCCCGGTGCGGGTGGTGACCTGGGCGTAGGGGGTGTAGGTCTCGAAGAGCAGGGGCTGACCGGTGGGGGTCCAGACGGGGCGGTAGACCTCCAGCAGCTTGCCGCGACCGCGTTCCAGCTCGTTCTCCGGGCGGTCCAGGTCGGTGACCTCGGCCTCCAGGCGGGGACGCGAGAGGGCCTGCAGCTCCTCCTCCTCCAAGGGGAAGGTGCGTCCGATCAGGCGCGTCTCATCGGAGTAGACGATGCGCCCTTGCGCGTCCCACACCTTGACCCGCACCAGTCCCGCGGCCTTCAGCACACGATCGCGGACCACGCCGTCCAGGCGCTGACGGGCGGCGGTGGCGGCGGCGGGGTCGAGCGAGAGCAAGTCGTCCTCCAGGGCCCCTTGAACGACCGATTCAGCGAGGAGGTCGCTGACCTGGGCGGCGGCGGCGACCGCTTCACGTTCAGCGATCTGGCGGGCCAGCAGCAGGCTGGCGCCGGTGACGGCCACGACGACGACGATCGCGGCGGCCAGGACGCGCAGCAGCAGGCGGCGACGGCTGAGTCCGTCGCCGGTGCTGGTACGGGGTGCGCCATCGGCCAGGATCTGCCATTGCGGCTGCACGCCGACGTCATCCACCACTGGAGTCTCTCCTGACCAACGGCTGTGCGGGGAGCGGATGTCAGGTCCACGACCCCAGGCGAGAAGCCCGGGGCCGCGCGGGCGTTCGGGCGGGGCGTTCGGGCGGGGCGTTCGGGCGGGGCGTTCGCGCCGGGGCGGTCGGCGCCGGGGCGGTCGGCGCCGGGGCAGTCAGCGCCGGTCGTCGCCACCCTCACGGCTGTGATCATCGGAGCCGCGGTCGTCACCACGCCCCTCCTCACGCCCCTCCTCGCGCCCTCCGTCGCCACCTCGACCCCGGTGCTGGTGACTGTCGTCCGCTGCGGTGCTGGGCACAGCCGTCTCTGCCGGTGCAGCGGTCGTGGTGGGTGCTGCGGTCGAGGACGTGCTCGCACGGCGATCATCGCCGGCACCGTCGTCACCCCCGCGACCGCTGCGGCTGTCCTGGTCGCGGCGGCGGCCGTGGTCGTCGCCGGGCTCAACACCGCGCTGGGTGGGTGCGGCCGACACCGTGGGGGCGGCGGTCGGGATGCTGGTCGGGGAGGTGCTGGTCCCTCGCGCGGAGTGGCCGCGGCTGGAGTCGTCGCGATCACGTGTCCGCCCGTCACGGTCACCGCCGTGGTCGTCGCCTGGCTCAGGGGTACGCGAGGAGGTGAACGAGGAGGTGCTCGTCGAGCTGGTCGCCGAAGCGGCTGCGGGGCCGGTCGCGGGGGTGGTCGATCGGGGGTTGTCCTCCAGCGAGGACGAGCTCGTCGCGGTGGAGCTCGAGGTGGCGGTCGCGCTCACCCCGGCGGGGACCCGGACCGGCACGCTGTGGCTGAGGGCGGGGTTGCTGGTCAGGCCGATGACGGCTGGTACCAGGGCAGCACCGGCGGCGGTGGCCACGATCGCGAAACGTCGCATGAGGAGATCCCTTCGTTGGTGGACCTCCATTGCCCTTCATGTCGGGTAGTACCGGCAATCAACTCTTCGAGCTACTACCTGCACCTGTCCCTCAAGCACCGAAACCTGGACTTCGGCTGGTCGAAGTCCTGCATGCGGACGCCGACGACCGATTTGCCGGAACATGGGACAAGAATGTCACACCGGCCGTGTGGCAACTCGGTGTCTCGCAACGCATCGCGGCATTTGAAGCTCGCTGGGTCCTTGTGTCATGGTTGATCTCGCGACGGGAGTGGTTCCCGAAGCGCCCGGGCGCACCACGGCGCTGGGGTGCCTCGACGTGCTGGTGGGCCGCTACCCGGTGCAGCACCTGAGCTGGCGACTCAGGGTCATGACACCTTCGGCATGACGTCCGCACCCCTGAGCCACTGAGCCCTGCATCCCGCGCAGTAGCGCGGTGCCCATACCGCAGTGACCCTCACGGGCCTTCGGTGCTCATCCAGACGGAAGGCTCCTGTCCCTGCCATGTCCTTAGTGACCTTGCTGATCATCGCTGTCGGTGTGTCCGCCGACGCTTTCGCCGTCGCGGTCGCCAAGGGCCTGCACCTGCGCCGGCTCACCGTGCGCGATGTCGGTGGTCTCGCTGCCGGCTTCGGCCTCTTCCAGGCGTTGATGCCGCTGGCGGGGTGGCTGCTGGGTCGCAGCTTCGCCGACTACATTACCGAGATCGACCACTGGATCGCCTTCGGGCTCCTGCTGCTCATCGGCGCAAAGATGATCCACGAAGCGCTCTCCTCCCACGACGACGACGCGGAGGACTTCGACGGCATCGGCGTGCGGGAGCTGCTCGTGCTTTCGGTGGCCACCAGCATTGACGCCCTCGCCGTGGGCATCAGCTTCGCCTTCCTGGACGTGTCGATCCTGCCCGCGGTTACTCTCATCGGGGTCATCACCGCGGTGGTCACCGTAATCGGGGTCGTCATCGGCCGCCGCGCGGGGGGACGCTTCGGGCGTCCGGCCGAGATCGCCGGGGGGGTCATCCTGATCCTCATCGGGACCCGCATCCTGCTTCAGCACCTCGGCGTCTTTTGACCCCGAGGCACACACCGACCAGCGATCACCTGCGGTAAAGCATTGGCACGAGGAAAAACAAGGGATACGGGCGTGGACGAGCGGGACGAGCAGGACAAGCAGACGTCGGCGATGGACGCCGCGACCCAGGCCGGGTGGAGCCACCGCCACCGAGACGTCTCCGGCGGCTGGTTGCGTCCGACGGTCTTCGGCGCGGTGGACGGCCTGGTCACCAATGCCTCTCTCATCGCCGGGGTGGGAGGTGGGGGTGTCTCCGCCCACACCGTCGTCTTGACCGGTCTGGCCGGCCTCGTCGCCGGTGCCTTTTCGATGGGCACCGGGGAGTACGTCTCGGTGACCAACCAGAACGAGTTGGTGCACGCCGAAGTCGCCGTGGAGCGGCGGATGCACGAGCGGTTCCCCGAGGCTGAGCAGGCGGAGCTGGAGCAGACCTTCCGCGGCTACGGCGCGGACGAGGAGACCGCCGCGCGGATGGCCGCCGCGGTCTCCGCTGATCCGGAGCAGGCGTTGCGGGTGCACACCCGCGAGGAGCTCGGCGTGGACTCCCAGGACCTGCCGTCGCCGGTGCTGGCGGGGGCGGCTTCCCTGGCCGCGTTCTCCGTCGGTGCGGTGCTGCCGCTGCTGCCCTACCTGCTGGGCCACGCCAGCCTGGTGGCGGCCATGGTCATCACGGCCCTGGCGCTGGTCGGCGGGGGCACGGCCGTGGGTCGTCTGACCGGGAGGCCGCTGGCCTTCTCCGGCCTGCGCCAGCTGGCGTTGGGGGCGGTGGCGGTCGCGGTGACCTACGGGATCGGTCGTCTGGTGGGCGGCACCGTCGCCTGAGGACGGCACACCCAGACTGCCGAAGCCATGCCAAGACTATGCCGCAGCCTTAAAATGCCAGAGGATATAGAGGCTGCTTCTGTCCCGTTTGGCGTCATAAACAAAAGCTCCTGACCGCACGCTTGTCGACGGATGAGTGAACCGTCAGCAACGGCGCGCACAACGCAGGATTACCACACGTTCTGTTCTGCACTGTCCCGGCGCTCGGCTGGCATCCCAGATTTGGTGCAACGACAGTGTGCACGCCCGGGAGCGGGGGGCACCGGAGCACTAAGCTGTGGTCATTGCGTCACCATGGCGCCACCTCCACCGCCCAGGCGGAAGGCGTCACGGCCCGGGTTGGACCCACAGCTCTCGCAGGTTCCGTCACCGCTCATGCCGCGGCGGAAACCATGTGCGGAGCGCGTTGTCCTCGTGCTCCGTCATGAGCGATGGGGGGACCACCCGTGTCTCAGGCCCCTGAACCCTCCACCCCCATGCCTTCGGCCCCCGCCCCCCATGTCTGAGCCTGCCCCACCGCCGTCGACGACCCCTTGCACCGCATCGCCGCGGCTTGGCTGCTCAGCTACGGCGGCCACACCTAGACCGCCTACCGCCGTAACCTGCAGGCTGGGCGACGTGGTGTGCACACATGAGCATTCACCCCCTCGCCACTGAGCGCTTCCATGTCAACGCCTGGGTCCGCTACCTGACCAGTGAGTCCCAAGCCCGCACCGGTCGACTCGCCGCGGCCGCCGTGGTGGCCCGCCGACGCTCGGCCCTCTGACGCGTCTACGACGACGGTATCCACAACGCCAAACCGTTGCCCTCCTTCCCCGTGGCCTCCGTGCTCCGCCCCACGGTCAGCGACAAGAGTCGAGTCGTCGGTCTCACCGCCAACGAGCTGCGCCGACTGCTGGCCATCGCCGCTGGGAACTCCTCCCTCGGCGGCGCTGGCCGCTCTGTTGACCTTCTGCGAGCTGCGCATCAGGGAGGCCCTCAGCGCCGACGTCCGTGACTACAGCCACGACCACGGCCACGACCACGACCACCGCGTACTCAAGATCGACCGCAAGGGCGGTAAAGCCGCCCGGGTGCTGCTGCCGCCCACGGTCGTGCGCGCCCTCGACGAATACCTCGGAAAGTGCACTACAGGTCTGCTTCTTATGGCGGCCGCAGGTGGCTACTCCCCCAACATTGACGTCGACCAGCAGCTGGACCGGCTTCACCAGACCGCAGTGAATATTTATGGGGGACACGTGGGCTGAGACCGGGCGGCACCTGATGCGTTGCGGCTTCGGTGCCCCTTCAGCTCACCTACTCGCCATGATGGGTACAGGACACGACACCGCTGCCGATTACTAGAAGGTGACCGCTACGTCCCCGGGCACCGCAACGTCTCGCCGTCGACTGTTGTCCCACCGCGCCGCCGTCCTCGGCCTGCCCCTCGCCCTGCTCGGCACCGGCGTTGGCGCGAGCGCCCTGGTCAGCGGCGCGCTGGAGCGCTCCGGGATCGAGCAGGCCCGCCAGGCCAGCGAGCAGCTCGCCACCAGCGAGGCCGCCGCTTTGAGCGACGCCGTGCGCACCTACACCACCGCACTGCAGTCACTAGCCGCCACGGTGGGGAACCAGCCGGCGCTGACCGATGAGCAGTTCCAGGACCTCACCGCCACGATGACCTCCCTGCCCGGTGTCGCGAACCTCACCTACACCGTCCCGGTGGCCGACGATCCCCAGGCCGTCGCCCGCGCCCAAGAGCAGCTACGGGCCCAGCTGCACACGCAGCTCACCCTCAAGCCGCAGCCCAGCGAGATCGGGGAGCACCGCTTCGTCATCAGCTACCGCGGGGTCGACGCAAGCGGGTCCGCTCTCGGTGCCGACGCGAGCACAACCCCGCAGATCACCGAAGCGGCAACGAGTGCTCGCGAGACGGGGCGGGTCGCCGTGACCTCGCCCTACGTCCTGCTGGCCGACCGCTCTCTGCCCCAGAACGAGCAGCAGCAGTCCGTCCTCTTCGTAGCCCCCGTCGTCGGTGGACCTGCCCAGGCCGATAGGGGCGTCTTCCGCGGCTGGGTCTCCGCCGCCTTCCGCACCGGCACCGTCCTGGAGTCCACCGCCGACCGACCCAGCTCGCTGCAGGCGCAGCTGACGCTGTGGGACACCACCAACGCGATGACCCCGCAGGAGCTGACTCTCGTCGACCCCGGCGCAGCACTCGCGCAGCACTCTGCTCAAGCTGACGTCATCGCCGGCTCCCGTCGCTGGCGGCTGCAGGTGACGCCCACCGTCCAGGCTCACGCCAATGAGGTCGGCCAAGACCCCACCATCGCTTTCGCCGCCGGAAATGCCGCCTCGCTCCTGCTGGCCGCCCTGCTCTTCTCGGTGACCGCCGGGCGCGAGCGCGCCCGCCGCCAGGTCGAGCAGGCCACCGTCGACCTCGCCGACGAGATCGCCTCCCGCCGCCGCGGCGAGGAGGCGCTGCGCACCCGCGAAGCCGAGCTAGGCGCCTACACCACCGTGGTCGCGGACCGGCTGCGGCTTCCGCTGGCCCACGTCACCGCTCTGACCGAAGCCGCCCGCCAGAACGAGATGTGGACCCCGACGCAGTGGCAGGAGCGGATGGGGCACGTCAAGGGCCGCCTGGACAGCGCCTACCGCCTCGTCGACGACCTGCTGCTCTACGCCCAAGTCAGCGAGCTGGCCCTCACCGAACGCACCATCGACCTCCTCACTCTTGCCCAGACCATCGCCGCTGAACAGGAGACCGCCGCGGCAGACCGATGCGAGGAGCTACGCCCGCGCATCGAAGTCGGCCCGCTGCCCACGGTCGTCGGGGAGCCGTGGCTGCTGCAGCAGCTCCTGGCCCGCCTCGTTGACAACGCCGTCGTGCACGCACCCGCCGGCCATCCAGCCCTCATCACACTAGCCGCGGACCTCACCGGATCCCGCTTCCGCGGGGAAACGTGGCGCATCGAGGTCCGCGACCGCGGACTGGGCGTCCCCACCGATCGCCGGACCAGCATCTTCGAGCCCTTCGCGGGCGAGGACGCCGACGTTGAGCTCGGCAGCAACCACCTCAGCCTCGCCATCTGCCGACGCATCGCGCTACGCCTGGGCGGTGACATCGGCGTCGATGAGGACCCCCGCGGCGGCGGCGTCTTCTGGTTCACCCTGCCGGTGCGCAGCACCGCGGGGGTGCCCGTCGCGCCGCACCCTGTGACGGCAGGCGCAGCACACGCACCCAGCTGAGCGGCGACCTGAGCGGCGACACGGTCCACGAGACCACCGTCGTCGCCCTGGGTCCCCAAACCCACATCGAGCCGACGGACTGCCGCTGACGCAAGGCGCTGGTGCGCCGACACCGCCAGCAGGCGCAGGTGCTGCATGAGCCGTCTCACTCAGACAGTGACATCACCATGAGCACCAACTGCTGGTCAGTTCCTTCAGCATGCCTCAAACTCTTCCAGCTTTATTCGGGGAGCTGACTGCACTGGGCACAGACGCCGAAGACCTCGACGACGTGTTGGACCGCGGTGAAACCGTGCTCCGCACCTACTTGCTTGGCCCAGGTCTCGACAGCGGAGCCTTCGATTTCCACCGTCTTGGCGCAGCGACGACAGACCAGGTGGTGGTGATGGCTGCTGCTGCACCGGCGGTACATCACCCCACTGCCATCGTCGGTGCGAAGCATGTCGACGTCCCCGTTCTCGACGAGGACCTGCAAGGCGCGGTAGACGGTAGCTCGGCCGATGCGTTCACCGCGTGAACGCAGCCGGGCGTGCAGGTCTTGCGCCAGGAGGAAGGCGTCGGCCTCCTCTAGAACGGCGAAGACGGCTAGACGCTGCCTGGTGGGGCGGCGGATCGGGGTGGACACGACTGACCCATCTCCTTGCCGTCATCCTGCGCATGGTCGTTTTCAGGAGGGTTCATTCCCAGCGGGCCACGCCGCCTTGATGGTGGTGCGTCCCAAGTCTTCGCCAGACCCCAAGCGCATCGGCGGTGGAGTAACACGACGGGGCCATTAGATCCTGCGCAATGATGATCTACAACCAGTGCACAGAGGATGAGCGCTTCTGGGACACCACCAGATCCTGGCTGCCGACCCGATGGCCAACCGATTGGCGTCCGACTGCCGGGGTGAGCTGCCCCGCGACCTACGCTCCCCCACTCGGGCGAAGAGCGGCACCGCGATGGTGAGTCCCTGGCGGCCGAGCCGGGGCAACGAGCGTCTAACCGATTCGTCCCATCGCCCTCTGTCCTCGACTAATGACCCGCAGCAGCACCGCAAGGGCCCATGCGCTGGATCCGGTGCTCGCCCACAGCGAGGCACGCTCGCCGATGCCGCATGGTGTGTACGCCCTGTCGACCTCGCAGACAGCGTGCTCGCGCGTGCTCGCCGTGTGGGAGTCCTGGCTACCTGTCCATCCACGTGAGGATTTGGTCCGGTGCCGATCCCTCGGTGTCAGCCGCGGACGACCCCGCGGATCCCACCCCCGACCAGCGTCGCCACGTCCACCATGGCCTTTGGTAGGGCCAGGCCGCCGGGGGCGGCGACGTAGCAGGTCCGCCACCGGGGCTGAAAGCCCTGCTTGAACGCGCGCAGGCCCTTGAAGTTGTAGAAGCGCTCGCCGTGGGTCCACAGCAGGTGCCCCATCCGGTCCCAGGCGGAGGGCCGGGCGTCGCCCCGCAGCCCCGCCAGCGGCGCCACCCCCAGGCTGAACGACGCGAAGCCGTTCTCCCTGGCCCACAGGATGCACTCGACGAACAGGTAGGTCATCACGGTGCGCGGCCCGTCGGGCAGGCGGCGCATGAGGTCGACCTGCACCTCGCGCCCCTCGCCGTCGGTCCACAGGGTCGCGAAGGCGACGACCCGGCCCTCGTGGCGCACCACGGCCAACGGGAAGCGGGCGACGTACTCCTCGTCGAAGGCGCCCAGGGAGAACCGCTTCTCCTTGCCGTTGCGGTGGGTGAGCCAGGCGTCGGACACCTCGCGCAGGGCGGGCAGCAGCGGCGCGACGTCCTCCGGCGCGACGAAGTCGACGCTCAGACCCAGACGCTGGGACTTGTTGCGGCAGTTGCGGAGGTTCACCCTGGCCTTGCCGGTGAGGGTGAAGTCATCGAGGGGGACCACGGCCTCCTCCCCCAGCTTGGCCAGGCTGAGGCCGTGCTCGCGGTACAGGTCGGCGTGGTCGGTGAGCACGTTGTAGAAGACCGGCCGGCCGCCGTGGCGGTCGACGTCGGCGACGAAGCTGGCGATGAGGTCTCGGATGTCACTTTGATCCCCGCCCGGATCCCCGACGGGGTCTCCCATGACGACCCAGCTGCGGCCCTCGACCTGGTACATGAGGAAGGACCTGCCGGCGGGGCTGAAGTGGAAGCGCTTGTCGCCGGTGAAGGCCAGGTGCGAGGTGCAGCGCCCGGAGCGCGCGACGATGCCGGCCACCTTGGCCATCTCCACCTCGCACGGGACTCGCGGACCGGGGTTCACCGCTCGGAGGATCCGGCGCCCGCCCATGACGACCCCGACCGCGCCCGCGACCATCGCCAACCGGTCCGCTCCCGAGGTGTCGCCGGAGATCGACGCCACCAGCAAAGGTGCGTCCACCGCCCCGTCGGAGCCGCTGAACTCCTGCCACCACACAGCCACCCCGACCAGCACGGCCGCGGTGACCGGCCAGACCAGGTTCCGCGGGCGGGTGAGAACGGTGCCGCGGGGGAAGACGGGATGCGCCGGCAGCAAGAGCAGGGCGAGCCCGGCGGTCACCGCGGACAGCACCAGATCACCGTGGGCGGCGGCGATCCCCGTGACACCGACGAGCAACGCGAGGGTGCCCACCCACGCCCGCTTCAGGCGCCGGTGCAGACCCCAGGCCATCAGCAGGGCCCCCAACCCGGCGAGGCTGATGGTGACGGCCGACACGTCCAGTGCCCGGCCCGGCAGGTCCCCCACCACGAGCATGAACACGCCGGCGCCGGCGACGACCAGCCCAAGCACCGAGGGCGTGAGGACGGCAGGGAGGCGGGCCGGGGACCTCGGGCCGGTGGGTGCCGCCGCGGGCGCTGGCGTGGACGCCGCCGCGGGCGTGGACGCCGCCGCGGGCGCCGGTGGGGACGCCACGCCCCGGCGGGCCTCATGCAGGACGAGGAGCACCGCCGCCAGGAGCAGCGGCAGCACGAAGTAGCAGAGCCGGTAGGCCACCAGCGCCACCGCCAGCCCTGCGGGCGAGGTCGTCGACCCGATCAGCACCACCAGCGCCGTCTCGAAGACCCCCAGCCCGCCGGGCACATTGCTGACCAGCCCAGCAAGGGTCGCGATCGAAAAGGCGACAGCGAAGGCCAGGAACGGGAGCCGCCCCCGGGCAGGCAGCAGGACGTACAAGGCCGCGGCCATGCTCAACCACTCGAACGTCGACAGCACGACCTGGGCCACCGCCAAGCGGGGAGCAGGGCGGTCGATGCGCCGACCACGCCATCCAATCGCACGCCCACCGACACCAGCCCAGACGAAGTAGCCCGCGACGAACACCAACAGCAGCGACCCGAGGGCCAGGACCGCAGCACCGGGCAGGTGCAGCGCCTCGCCCACCCGGACCGGGTCGCGCAGCATCCCGCCGCCGGCCAGGACCGCGACACCCAGCGCCAGGGTGACGAGGTTGAAGCCAATGATCCGGGTGATCGCGGACCCGGGGACCTGCCAGCCCGAGTAGACCCGCGCCCGCAACGCCGCCCCCACCACCGCGGAAGCGCCCAGGTTGTTGCCGAAGGCGGTGGCGACGAACGAGGCGAGCCCGTAGCGGCGGTAAGGCAGGGAGTGCCCGACGTAGCGCAGGGCCAGCGCGTCGTAGCCGGTCATCGCCAGGTAGGAGACCGCCGTCGCCCCGAGGGCGGCGAGCACGACGCCCGGGCCCAGCGCCAGCAGGTCGTCCCCCAACCGCGCCGCGTCGTAGTGGCGGAATGCCTGGTGCAGCAGCGTCGCGGCAGCGGCGAGCAGGCCCACCACGAGCAGGGGGGCGAGCAGTCGGCGCGCCGCGCGGGTCGAGGACCGGGGCGAGGAGCTCACCGACCAGGAGTCGGCACTTCTGCGCTCCTCCTTGAAGCGGGGGGCAGGCGGTGGACGGCTGATGCCGAATGAGATCCATCGGCTCGCTGACACCGGCACCGGCACCGGCATCGGCATCGGCGCTAGCCGTCGCCCAGCCGCAGTCGCTCAGCGGCAGCCCAGCAGCCCAGCAGCCCTGCCCCTGGTCCGTCATCACGCCCTGGGCTCGCACGACCCACCCACAGGGACGAGGCGGCCATGGCTGGCCGCGGTGGCTCCATCGCCAGCCCTTGGCTTCGCGCCTACGACGTCCTCGATGCACCACTGGGGCAGTCAAGACCCCTCACGAAGGGGTGGCCTAAGGAGCGCTCAGCCGCGACCAGTGCGAGAGCGGCCAGACGACGGCACTCGCTCGCCCGACGACCAGGTCGACCGGCACGAACCCACCATGTACCGCATTGGGATGGTAACGAGAATCGTTGGATCGGATCCGGTTGTCGCCCATTACCCACAACTCTCCCCTGGGCACGGTCACAGCGAAAGCTGTCTCACTGGGCTTCACCCCACGGGGCAAATAGGCCGTCTCGTCGAGGGCGCGGCCGTTGACGGTGAGCCTGTCCTGCGCGTCGCAGCACACGACGCGGTCGCCTGGCAGTCCGATGACCCGCTTGACGATGTTGGCGGTGGATCCCTGCGGCGACTGCCCGGCCAGGCTCGGCGCCCCCACGGCCATCGCGTTGGCGGGGCCGCGCTGCGGCGCCGCGCTCTCTTTGAGCCAGCCACCGGGGTCGGAGAAGACGACGACGTCACCGCGGTCCAGCTCGAACGGCCCCGGCGTCAGCTTGCTGACCACGAGGCGATCACCGATGTGCAGAGCAGGCTCCATCGACTGTGACGGGATGTGGAAAGAGCCGACGAGGAACCTCTCCACGACGACCGAGAGGACCAGGACGGCGGCGATCATCAGGATGGTCCCCTTGAGGACCGCAAAGACACCAAGGGTGGGGAGCCGCTTGTGCAGTGCCGCTTCCGCAGCAGCCCCCGCTTCCACAGCAGCCCCCGCTTCCTCACCTGAGTCGCGATCCCTCACGAGGTCCAGCATCCCCGAGGTCACGGCCAGCTTCGAGTCGCGACCCGGCCATGGGCCCAGCCCCTGCTTCAGCGGCGCCACCAGCGGCACCCGATACGAACGGTCCGCCACGGCGGCGGTCTGCGAGGGCGGCGGGCCTGCTAGGGCGGCGGCCCGCGAGGGCCCACAGCGGAGGGCAAGCCCGTCGCCGCGGGTCTGGCGGAGGCGGCGGCATCTCCCGCGTCGGCGGCCAAGCGGGTCGATCGGTACACCGGCTGAGACGCCGCTGCCTCCGGTGCGCACCCATAGGCGGCGCCGGAGGCAGCGAGCAGTCCTTGTTCAGCCGGCGGCACGCCGGCGGTGGGTCAGCTCTGGGTGCTGATGCGGTCCAGGGCGGGCGCGCTGACCGGGGAGGTGGCGGTCAGGTAGGCGGTGAAGGCATCCAGGTCGATGGGGCCGGTGACGGCGTTGGTGGCGCCGGTGAGGACGCCGAAGCCGTCGCCGCCGCCGGCGAGGAAGTTGTTCACGGTGACCCGGTAGGTACTTGCGTCGTCGACGGGCTGCCCGGCGATCGTGACGGTCTCGTCCACGACGCGGCTGCCGGTGCACGGGTCAGCCCCGGTCGCGGCGGTGGTGCCGGTGGTGTCGACGGTGTAGGCGACCGAGGCGGAGGGGTAGAGGGTGCGCCCGACCTGGAACTGCTGCTCCAGCAGGCACTGGATCTGGGTGCCGGTGAGGTCGAGGGTGACGAGGTTGTTGGCGAAGGGCTGCACCGTGAACGCCTCCTCGTAGGTCACCGGACCGGCGGCGAGGTCGGCGCGGACCCCGCCGGGGTTCATGAACGCCGCCACCGCCCCTTCCTCGTCGTCGGTGGCGGCCAGCTGCGCGTCGGCGATGACGTTGCCCAGCGGCGATTCGCCCAGAGCGAACAGCGGGGCGCCGGTGGAGGAGGTGCCGGTGGGGAACAGCTGCTCCTGGGTGCGGGTCAGGTCCTGCGCTGCGGTGCCGACCTGGGCGGTGGCGATGGGGCCCAGCGCGGTGCGGTAACGCTCGATCAGGGCGGTCTGGGTGGCGTCCTTGGCCACGTCGCGGGTGACGATGACGTTGTTGGCCACGGCGGTGGTGACGTCGCCGCTGCGGCGGTCGATGCTGAGGTCGATGTCGGTGACCAGGCGACCGGCGGAGCTGGCGGAGGTGACGAGCTTGCCGTCGATGTCGCAGTTGTAGGCCTGGTGGGTGTGTCCGCTGACGACGACGTCGATGGCGTCGCTCATCCCGTCGGCGATGTCCACGATCGGCCCGGTCAGACCGTTGCAGCCGTTCACATCCCACGCGTTGGGCCCGGACTGCTGACCGCCCTGGTGCAGCAGGACCACGATGGACTCCACGCCCTGAGCCTGCAGCTCGCCCGCGTAGCGGTTGGCGGTGGCGACCTCGTCGGCGAAGTCGAGGCCGGCGACCCCTTGCTGGCTGACGATGTCCTTGGTGCCTTCGAGGGTCATGCCGATGAAGCCGACCTTGACACCCTGCACCTTCTTCACCGCGTAGGGGGCCAGCAGCGGCTTCCCCGTTTCGGTGACGAAGGCGTTGGCGGAGAGGTACTGGAAGTCCGCGCCCTCGTAGGGGGTGCCGTCGGCGCAGCCGTCGACGGGGTGGCAACCGCCGTTCTGGATGCGCAGCAGCTCGGCCGCGCCTTCGTCGAACTCGTGGTTGCCGACGCTGGCGTAGTCCAGCCCCGCCAGCCCGAGGGCTTCGATGCTCGGCTCGTCGTGGAAGGCGGCGGAGAGCAGCGGGGAGGCGCCGATGAGGTCACCGGCGGCGACGGTGATGGTGTTCTGCTTCTTCTGCTGCTCAGCGAGCTGACGCAGCTGGGTGGCGAGGTACTCCACCCCGCCGGCGTCGACGGTGCTGGCGCTGCCGTCGGCGTTGACGCCGGTCTGGATGCGCCCGCCGGAGCCGGTGGGGGCTTCGAGGTTGCCGTGGAAGTCGTTCAGGGCGAGCAGCTGCACCTGCACCGGCGGCGGCCCGCTGGGGCGTCCACGCTCGGCGGCAGACACGCCCACAGCACCGGCACCGGCGCCGAGGGTGGGGTGGGCGGTGGGGTAAGCGGCAGCGCTCAAAGCGCCTGCCGCCAAGGTGGCGACGCCGACGGCGGCCAGACGGCGTAGGGGGGTGAACATCACGAGAGAGCTCCTGAGGGGCGCAGGGACGTGAGGAGTCGCAGGGACGTGAGGAGTCGCAGGGACATGACGTGAGCGCGGCCGGTGAGGACGCTGTGGGCCATCATGGCGGGCGCCACGCCCCCGACGATGTCGCTAAGTGAACACCGCACCAGCAACAGATGGACGTTTCCCCGGGGTAGAGACGCCAACCGCTCGGACGGACGGGGTGCCAGGCCAACGGCTGCCTCCGCGCCCCTGGTCCGCCCCTGCGCGCGCTGCGAGTACCCACACCGATCGTCGATACACCCTTCCTTGGATACAGGGCACGATGTACCTTTAGGTCGTGGACACCGTGACTCACGCCGAGGTGCTCGCCCGCTTCGGTCATGCCCTCTCCGATCCGACACGCTGTCGCCTGCTGATGGCGTTGCAGGAGGCGCCCGGGTACCCGGCCGAGCTGGCTGAGCTGCTGGGGATCTCGCGTCAGCTCGTCTCCAACCACCTGGCCTGCCTGCGCGGGTGCGGGCTGGTCGTGGCCGTGCCCGAAGGCCGGCGGGTGCGCTACGAGCTGGCCGATGGACGCCTGCGCCACGCACTGAGCGACCTGCTCGGGATGGTGCTGGCCATCGACCCCACCGTCGTGTGCCCGGACCTGAACCCGAGCCTGGACCCGCATCCAGAGAAGTAGGAGCGCTACCGATGACCGCCCTCGCGCTGGGGCTGTACCTGGTGGGCCTGCTCGCGGTCTTCGGTGTGCGGACCTGGCTGCATCGCCGCCGCACCGGCAGTTCCGGCTTCCACGGCATCTCCGGGCCACGCGGCTCGCTGTCGTGGTGGGCCGGCATCGCCTTCGCGACCGCTTTGCTGCTGCAACTGCTCGCCGCGCTGCTGGCCCTGCTCGAGGTCCTGCCCGCTCCCGTCGAACCCGCCCGGATCGCAAGATCCGTAGGTGTCGCAGGTCTCGTGCTGGCCGTGGCCGGTCTGATGGGCACCCTGGCGGCGCAAGCGGCGATGGGCGTCTCCTGGCGCATCGGCGTGGACGAAGATGAACGCACGAAGCTGATCACCAGTGGAGTCTTCGCCTGGGTGCGCAACCCCGTCTTCACCGCGATGGTGACCGCTCAGCTGGGTGTGGGGCTGATGGTGCCCACCGTGCTGTCGCTGGCGGCGGTGGCACTGCTCGTGCTGGCGGTACAGCTCCAGGTCCGGGGTACCGAGGAGCCCTACCTCCTGCGCACGCACGGGCAGCACTACGCCAGCTACGCCGCCCGCACCGGCCGTTTCCTACCCGCCCTGGGACGCATGAGGAGCACGGGGCACGACCACGGGGCCCGGGGCGAAGGCCGCCGCAGCACGAGCCGCCGCCCGGATCATCACTACGAGATCATGGAGACCACGTGAGGCACGAGCACAGCGATGACCCCGGACATGGACCCAGCGGCGGAAGTCCCGGAAGTCCCGGAGATCACGGGGATCACGGGGATCACGGTGGGCGGGGAGATCACGGCGGGAGTGGCGGTCACGGCGGTCACGGCGGTCACGGCGGTCACGGCGGTCACGACCACGGAGCGCTGACCAGCAACCGCCGCCGCCTGGGCATCGCGCTGGGCGTCACCGTCACGATCCTGCTCGTGGAGGCCGTGGGGGCGTGGTTGTCCGGTTCGCTGGCGCTGCTGGCTGATGCCGGGCACATGCTCACCGACTCCGCCGGCCTGGCCATCGCCTTGATCGCCGCTTCACTGGCCGCACGCCCAGCGACCCCTCAGCGCACCTGGGGCTATCGCCGAGCCGAGGTCCTGGCCGCCACCTTGCAAGCCGCGATCCTGCTGGCGGTGGGGGTCTTCATCATCGTCGAGGGCATCCGCCGGCTCCTGCAGCCCCCAGAGGTCGCCTCCACGGCGATGATCGTCTTCGGTGTCGTCGGCCTGCTCGGCAACGCCGCCTCGATCCTGGTGCTCACCGGCGGACAGAAGGGGCAGAACTCGAACCTGAACATGCGCGCCGCGCTGCTGGAAGTGATCAACGACGCCCTGGGCTCGGTCGCCGTCCTGATCGCTGCGGTGGTCATCGCCACCACCGGCTGGTTGCGCGCCGATGCGCTCGTCTCCCTGCTCATCGGCGCGCTGATCCTGCCGCGCACGATCAAGCTGCTGCGCGAGACCATCGAGGTGTTGCTGGAGGCCACTCCCCGCGGCCTGGACCTGGATGCGGTACGCCGGCACCTGCTGGAGTTGCCGCACGTGCGCGACGTGCACGACCTGCACGCCAGCCAGATCACCTCCGGTCTGCCGGTGCTCAGCGCGCACGTCGTCGTCGACGACGGCTGCTTCCACGACGGCCACACCCCGCAGATGCTCGACGCGCTGCAGGCGTGCGTGGCTGAGCACTTCGAGGTCGCCATCGAGCACTCCACCTTCCAGCTCGAACCGGCCGCCCACGCCGCTCACGAGGCGGGCGCTCACCACTGAGCCGTCCCGGGCAGCTCCACGCCACTCCATGCCGCGCCACGCCACTTCACGCCACGTCACGCAGGTCCCGCCCGGGGCTGATCGCTCCCCGCATTTGCAGCGATCAGCCCCGGGCGTTCTGGCAGCGCACAGTCTCAGGCAGCGCGCCGTTTCAGGCGGCGCGCAGTCTCAGGCGGTGAGCGGCTTCTGGCGTGAGGCCTCGGGTGGCAGAGGGCAGGGACGCGTCAGCTGCGTCGGCGCCGGCGGGTCAGCGCGACGACGACACCGGCGATGACGGCCAGGGCTAGCGCCACCGCCCCCAGCAGGAGAGCCGTCGATGTCCCCGAGTTCGTCGAGGCGACGGAGTCAGTGCTCGGAGTCGATGACGTTGAAGTGGTGGGCGAGGCGGCCGGCGACGTCGGCGATGTCGATGACGACGTCGCTGACGGCGTCGGCGATGTTGATGGCGGCGTCATGGTCGACGTGGCCACTGCAGCAGGCGTGGGAGCAGCGGTGGCGGTGAAGCCGAAGGAGCCCGAGATGGGGTGCCCGTCGGAGGAGGTCACCCGCCACTGCACCTCGTAGGTTCCGGCGGGGCTGGCGGGGGTCACCGCCTGAGTGATGGTGGTGCCGTCCACTTGCGCCTGCCCGGTAGAGACCACCCCGGAGGGTCCACTGACCTGGACCTGCGCGCCCAGGGAGACCAGCTCAGCCGACATGGTCAGCTGCACCGTCGCCGGCGCCACGTCCACCGTGGCGCCCTCAGCCGGGATCGAGGAAACCAGCCGGTCGTGAGCGGCAGCAGGTCCAGCCAGCAGCACAGGCACACCCAGCCCCACCACGGCTCCCGCCAGCACCCCCACAGCCGACCCCACGACTCGGGTGGCCGCGGTCCCGCTCACGCGGCGGGCGCGGCCCCCGGGGCGCGGCGGCGCGTCTGGCAGGCGCTTGAGGCCGGCGAGGAAGGGCATGAGCCCACTGTAGAGGTTGCTACGACGCCGCGTCGTAGTCCTTCCTCATGCATCCAGCACCTCCAGACGCCGCCGGGCCAGCCCAGGGCGCATGAACGAGGCACGGGCTCCGCGCGTCAGTCGCTCCTGGGCCGGACCCCGCCTGCGTGATGCGTCGCCGCCCTCACCGACGCACTAGAGCGCGGCGGGCTAAGGCCCTGCCGCGCTCTAGAAAGCGATGGTGCTGAGTGGCCAGAGTCCACGGAGCCGCGGAAAGAGCACCGGCGAGGGCTTACTGGTGAGGACTACTGGTGAGGACTACGGGTGAGGAATCACTGCATGACGAACTCGGTGAGGTAGATCCCCATGATCGTCTCGTGCTCCACACCCTCCTCGTCCTTCTCCTTGTAGGCGGTAATGATCTTCTCCTGCAGCTCATCCTTGTAGTGCTGGCGCTGCTTGGCGTTGGAGAGGTCCGCCATCGACAGCCCGCCGAACTCGGCGATGGCCAGGTCCAGCGCCTTGCTGCCGTCAGGGCCGCCGGAGCCGTGGCCTTCGCCTCCGCCTTCGACGAGGACGCCCTGCAGGGCCAGCCCGATCTTCAGGTAGTGCCCGTCGGCGAGGTTGATACTGACCGGGTCCAGGGCGGTCACGTCGCCGGGGACCAGCTCCTCCTTGACCGTCTCTGTAGCCGCCGCCTCAGCCGGCTTGACGAGCATGTAGGTACCCCCGACGCCTCCGCCGAGCAGCAGCACCGCGCCGAGGGCACCGACGATGATCATCTTCTTCTTCTTGGTGCCGGGCGTGGTGTCGTCACTGGTGCTCTTGGCGGCCATCTCACTTCTCCTGTCGAGGGTGCTTACCGTCGGCTTGCCTGACGGCAAGGTGGTCCCTCTTCTTGTTGGCATCACCGGAGCGACCTCAAGCCGCAGGGCGCAGATCAGCGCGCAAGCACCCGTTCGGGTGAACAGCGCACGCCGGAGCCCGACGCCACAGGAGTCCAGCGCCTCACGAGACCGGCACCTCGCCAGCCCGGTGCTTCACGACCCCACGGCTTCCTGGAGCCCGCCGCCGTGACTTGCCGGGCCCGTGGACATCACAGGCAGTAGCAGAGCGCTCACAAGCACCGGCCTGACGCCATCGAGTGGCCGCGCGGTGTTCTCCTCTGCGCCACCCGTAGGTGGGGGCGGTCCTGATTCGCTGCGCACGCCCCCGAAGATGAGTGTGTCCCTTGGAGGACCTGTGCGTTCTGGTCGTCGTTCCCCCTCCCGTACCTCCCAGTCCCGTGCCTCCCTCTCCCGCCGCCTCCTGACCGGTGCCGCGGTGGTCGGCGTGGTCACCACCGCCACCGCCGGCGTCGGCATCGCCGCCGAAAGCGCCCAGCGTCCCGACACCCGCGCCCACCTCGCCCCCGAGGTTCAGCTGAAGTCGAGCAGCGCCAACGCTGGCGAGACCACCCCGGCCGGTGAGAGCACCAAGGCCAAGAACATGATCCTCTTCGTCGGTGACGGCATGGGTGCCGCTGCCCGCCAGGCCGGGCGCCTGGCCCTGGCCGGCCTCGACCGTGACCTGTACATGGACTCCCTACCGGTCTCCGGCCTGGTGCACACCTCTCCTGAAGACCCCGAGGCCTTCATCACCGACTCCGCGGCCGGTGCCACCGCCTATGCCACCGGGGTGAAGACCTTCAACGGCGCCGTCGGCGTCGACGCGCGCGGCAACGCCGTCCCCACCATCCTCGAGCGCGCTTCCGCCGCGGGCAAGGCCACCGGGCTGGTCACCACCGGGCAGATCACCGACGCCACCCCGGCCGCCTTCGCCGCCCACGTCTCCGACCGTGGGCAGCAGTCGCTCATCGCTCAGCAGTACCTGACCTCCTCCCAGCCCGACGTCCTGCTCGGCGGCGGGGAGGACTGGTGGCTGCCGGCGGGCACCCCCGGCGCCTTCCCCGACGCCCCCGCCGAAGACCCCGAAGAGGGCAGCCGCTCCGAGCACGGCAACCTGCTGCAGCAGGCCCAGAACGACGGCTACACCTACGTCAACTCCGCCGAGAGCCTGCAGCAGGCCGACGGTGAGAAGCTGCTGGGCCTCTTCGCCAACCAGGAGATGTTCCAGCAGAACCCCGAAGGCGAAGGCGACATCTACGACCCCGTCGTCTCCCTGCAGCAGATGACCACTAAGGCCCTGGACACCCTCGCCAACGACGAGGAAGGCTTCTTCCTCGTCGTGGAAGAGGAAGGTGTGGACGAGTTCGCCCACTCCAACAACGGCGCCAAGACCATCCAGGCGATCGACGAGCTCGACAAGGCGGTCCTGGCCGCGCGCACCTTCGCCGAGCAGGACGGCGAGACCCTCGTCATCACCACCGCCGACCACGAGACCGGTGGCCTCAGCGTCGAATCCGTCGACGAGGAGGACGAGTCCGGCGCCGGCGAGGCCGAAGGCATCTCCGCCGAAGACGGTCCCTTCCCTGTCCTGGGTGGCCCCGGTGAGTTCGTCATGGACTGGACCACCAGCGGACACACCGGCGTCGACGTGCCACTGACCGCCTACGGTCCCGGCTCGCAGCTGCTGAGCGGCACCTACGAGAACACCTACGTCCACGACGCAATGCTTACCGCTCTGCTGGGCCGCTGATCCAAGCATAGATCCCGACAAGACCTTACTTCACGGTCCATCGCACCCGGTCTATCGAACGCCACGTAGGGCAGCTTTTCTTTCGGAAGCCGCCCTACGTGGCGTTCTGAACCGCCCCGGTTTCCATGGAGGCTCTGGTGTGTCCCGCGTTCCGTGGAGATACACCACCATGGGGAAATCGTCGGCATTATCCCGCAGTGCCCATGACCCGCGGGGTTTCGTCATTTCTAGGGGCTTTACTACCCAGGCCAGTCCGCTCAAGCCCGCTGCCGGCCCACCCGCTAGCTATCTGATCACGAGGCTGTCCAAGCCAGACGGCGGAATGAAGCCCGTGCACGGCCGCAATTCCGCAGCCTCCAGCGATCTAGCAGACTTCGGCCACGACACTGCCCCTACCAGCGCAGCGGTGGGCTGCCCGACGGCTCCCTGAGCTACTCGGACAGCTGGAGCCTGTATCGCCACCTCCCGCGACTGCGCCGTCCGCGCCACCAACACCGAGCTCCTGCGCCTCCACCGCACCATCGAATGCGACATCCTGGGCCACTAGCACCAAGCCGGCCGGAGGCGAAAATCATCGACCGTCTCGCCCACAACCTACGCGACGTGATCTCCGACTAGCGCGGCTTCTCCTGCACCCAACCTGCACTTCATGCGCGTCTTCGCTGCGGCCGAGCCCGACGAGAAATTTGTGCACCAAGCGGGTGCACAACTTCCCCCGCGTTACCCACCATCTTTCGGGACCCTCATCACCGATGAATTCATCCCTGATGCTCCCGCGGGTGCAGCACGACCGGTGTCACCGTCACCGCCGCGCACTTCCAGCATTCCCGCGCCACCCCTCACACCACCAACGGCACCGTCTGCACCACCGAACGGTTCAACATCTCCCGGCACCCTGGAACCACATCAGCCCACCCCACGCGTCAGCCCCTCACCATGGCGGGAGATCCGAGAACGGAGACCGTGTAGACCGCTGCAGGCGATACAGGTAGCGACCTTTCACGGCATCCACCCCCACCCCCAAGGACCGCGCGATCGTCTCCCACGGCATCAGTTGTTCCCGCTGACGATGAACCCACCTTTGCAGTGACGTCTCCGTCCCCGGCGGGGAGTCATCACTGACCCCGATCTCGAACCACCTCCGCTCCAACTCGACCAGCTGCGCCTCCTCGGCCCTGGCCTCGGCAAGCCTGGCCTCGAACTCCTCCGACGTCATGACATCTCCCTCGAGACCGGCACTTGGCCGCAGAACCGCGTCACGAGCCGACCCCGACTCGGATCCTCAGCCATCCTCGTCACCTCGCTGTCTCGGTCCTCATGGCTCCCCCTCATCCGTGACGTCGGCCACGGGTCCGCCGCCCCGCGGTCCACACCCGCTCATCGAATCCCTTGACTAGCCGGTTGCTAGGAGGAAGCTAGCTACCGGCTCAGCTGTGCGTCAGGGTGCCGCTTCCTGCACCGCAGCCGCCCACGCCACCGGCAGCTCATAGAGGTCGGAGACCAGCTGCACCGCGGCGCGGTGCTCGTCGTTGGCGGGGTCCAAGTACTCGGCTGACTTTAGGTCCAGACGCACCTGGCCGTGGACGGCCCAGCAGATGGCCCGGTCTCCGTCGGCGTGGCGGGAGTAGTAGCGCAACCCCTGCACGCCCAGGACGTCGAAGAGCAGGAAGCTGATCTCCTGGGTGACCGGGCGCCCGACCCTGCTGCTGGCGTTGCGGATCAGGCTGCCGTCCAGGTGGACGCTGCCCTCCTCATCTCCGAACGCCGCCACGACCTCGGGCTTGGACAGCTCGCTGCGGATGCGGTGATGGCTGTCCAGCGCGGCGAGCAGACGCTGGTTGAACACGTCCACCAGCCGGTCCAGGCGAATGCTCGGCGGGGGCTTGAACAGGCCCACCTGACTCTCCGCCAGGAAGTCTTGCACCCCCTGCACCTGCTCGGGGTCCCCCAGGTCATCCAGGTCAGGATCGTCCAGGCCGGGGCTCATCGCCTCCAGCAGGGCATCGGCGACCTTGGCGTCCTTCAGGGATACCTGCACCCGATCATGATTCCAGGACGCGACGACACCCTAGGGAAGCGCAGCGCACACGCCCACCGGCGTCGGGGCGGCGAGCGCGGTGACGACGGTTGCGGTGGCGCTCAGGGGCAGCGCATCAAGGCCACGCATCCGGGCGCACTTGGGAATGGTGCGTCAAGAGGCCAGCTCGCGAGGGGCCCTCTCGTAGTGCCTCTGTTGGATTCGGAAGTCAGCCCTCCAGGAAGGCCCGTACGGCGCTGCGCACCTCCCCCATGACCTCAGGCAGCGTCTCGGCGGTGGTCTCGCGGATCATCACTACCGGGGCGCGGTCATCCAGTGCCGGCTGGCTGCTACGCAGGAAGCTGGCCGCCACCGCGGCGCTGTAGTGGGTCGTGATGGCCCCGACGACCTCCGCCAGGGCGGTCACGCGATCACGCGCCATCTCCTGGCGCGGCTCCGCGCCCTTGCGCCAGCCGGCGAGCTGGCGGGCGTCTTGCAGGCCGGCGCCGGCGGCGGTCAGGCGCGGGCCCACGGTCGTGAGCAGGGACTCCACCAGCTCGGCGAAGGTGCGCTTCTGAGCGGTCGCCGCGGCCCGCTGCACGGTCTCACTCGGCGTGCCGGGCACGACGGTGATCAAGTCGGCTGCGTCCTGGACTGCATCTTGGACTGCATCCTGGGTCTTGCTGCTCACGGCTGTTCCTCCTCGGGCCCGGTGGTCCAGTGGAGCGGGGAGCTCAGACATCCATCAACCCCCCCCCCCACGGGTCCACCTGAAGCTCCTGCTGCCCTCATGTCACTCTGTTGCGCCACGCGACGCTATATAGCCGAGTGCTTACTGTGGTGCTCGTTGCGTCACTCTTGCATGTCTATCGCGATTTGTGCAGCCCGGGAGCCCTGGTGGTCCACCTCGCGTCATGGTGAGCAATCGGCTTGGATCGGGATGCGACCGGGCCTCCTGCAGCTCCTCAGCGCGGGTGGGGCGCAAGCAGGGCTCAGCAGGACGCAGGCATCGCGTTCTGGCGGGACTCGCTAGTGCTCTCATGTTGCCGAGGTGGCATCCGCTGCAGGCTGGACAACTCGCTTAACGCCCGACCGCCGCCCGTATCGGGGCGTACTCGGGACATGCAGGAGCACGATGAGGTCGTTCGACTACGACCTCACCTAGCCAAATATTTCAGCTTCCACTGACGTCAGCCTGTGATGTAGCGTTACGGACATGGAGACGCTGAGCCACATCGGGGTGCTGGCCCGCTTCGGTCACGCCCTGTCCGACCCGACCCGGGCCCGGGTGCTCATCGCGCTGCGTGAGGCCGGGGCGTACCCCACCGAACTGGCCGAACAGCTCGGCGTCTCGCGCACCAGCTTGTCCAACCACCTGGCCTGCCTGCGCGGCTGCGGCCTGGTCGTGGCCGTGCCCGAAGGCAAACGGATGCGTTACGAGCTGGCCGACGGCGGCCTGCGCAAGGCGCTGGAAGACCTGCTGAGCACGGTGCTGACGGTGGACCCCGCAGCCTGCGACGCGTCTCGCGCCGGTGAGGACTGCTGCTGATGGACACCACCCACACTCCTCACTCCGCCCACCCCACCGGCCATGGCAGCGCGCGCACCACTGTTCACGGCGCGGCCCGCTCCGCCCTGAGTGCAGAGCGCCGTGACGTACTGACCCGACGGGTGCGGATGTTCGTGGCCGCGACCATCACCTACAACGTCATCGAGGCCGTCGTGGCGCTCAGCGCCGGCGCCAAGGCCGGCTCGACCGCGCTCATCGGCTTCGGGCTGGACTCGGTCATCGAGGTCTCCTCCGCGGCCGCCGTGGCGTGGCAGTTCTCTGCTTCTGACCACGCCGTCCGGGAGGCGCGAGAACACCGGACGCTGCGCATCATCGCAATCTCCTTCTTCACGCTGGCCGCCTACGTCAGCGTCGAGTCCGTGCGTGCACTGCTCGGGGACGGGGAGGCCGAGCAGTCTTCCGTCGGGCTGGTGCTAGCGGCGTTGAGCTTGATGATCATGCCGCTGCTGTCGGCCGCCCAGCGCCGCGCGGGGCGTGAGCTGGGCTCGGCCAGTGCGGTGGCCGACTCCAAGCAGACCCTGCTGTGCACCTACCTCTCGGCGGTCCTGCTGGTCGGTCTGGGTCTGAACGCAGCTCTTGGCTGGTCCTGGGCGGACCCGATCGCTGGTCTGATCATCGCGGTCATCGCGGTCAAGGAGGGTTTGGAGGCTTGGCGGGGGGAGGGCTGTTGCACCCCAGGCGCTACCCTGCACACCCAAAACCTCAGTCATGACGGCGGTGCTGGTGATCCGGGCGGCTGCACCGACGGCTGCTGCACTCCTGCAGCGACGACGCCCGCCGCGATGTCGCCGGCGATGTCACTGACTGCAACTCAACCCGCCTCGGCTGAGAGGGTAAAACTGACGATTAGCACCAAACCGACACCGTCGTCTGCATCACCGGCGCCTACATCACCGGCCGCGTCCACTGCAGCGCCAACCGGGGACGATGGCTGCTCCGACGGCTGTTGCCCACCTCTTCGCTAAGGTCTCGGCACGACCCAGCTACTGACTTGAAGGTGTAGGAATAATGTCGATCTTGAAGACCACGAACGCCTCCGCATCCTCGGCAGCGTCGAGCACGCACCGCTTTCGAGGGCTGGCGGCAGGGGTGCTGATCGGTGCAACGTTCACCCTGACTGGCACCACCGCTGCCTACGGTTCGAGCGCAAGCAGTGGCGCCTTCAGTCAGAGTCCCGCTCAGACATCCGCGGACGAACGGGCCGCTCAGGTCCTCCAAGACACGTCACTGAGCGCTGACGCCGGCGCTGTCGTGGCGGCGGGAATTGCCGCCGCAACCAGCGCAGAAGGTACCGCGGAAGCAGCCGAAGAGAGTGCACTGGAAGATCATCTGGCGGCAGCTGGTGTTCCGATCGGCACGCAATACCTCGTCGTTGCAGCAGTCGTCGTTCTCGGCTCGGCTGTCGTAGCTATCCGACTCAGGACCCGTCGCCCGAAGGCGAGTTCGTGAGCGAGGACGCAGCGAGGGCGCAGAGAAGCCGGTGACGCTGCAGAGGGCGCTGCAGAGGGCGCTGCAGAGGGCGCTGCAGCCACATTCGGCACAACACTTGTCATATGACAAGTGATAGCGCCCCGCAGATCTGCTGTTCCTCGCGAAACACGGTAGAACGGCGAGAATCCTGGGTTACAGCTTAGTGACGCTGCGGCCTCGGGTGGGTTATGGTTCAGCCGCATCCACGACCGTGCGCGTGGACGCCCTCACGTGGACGCCGAGCCCTGCCACCACGTCGAGGTCCCCCGAGAACATTCATGGCAGGGGTGGGGGAACCACGTTTCCCGGGCGACGCCGGACCACCAGGTCCGGTCGAGCCCTTGGGGTGAAGCCGGTGCGAACCGGCCGGGCGATACTCCCGCCCGAACCCGACAGCTCACCTCGCAGGCGTCGGAGAGGCCACCACCTTGACGACTCGCGTCCAGGCGCGCCACCGCGCCTCCGCTCGTGTTCGCACCCCCCTGACCGACCTGTCCGACAGCGTCGCCCGCACCGCCGGCGGCGCCGCCCGCACCGGTGCCGTCGTCGCCGCCGCCGGCGGGCTCCTCGTCTCCGTCGCCCTCCCCGCGGGCGCCGCGACGAGCGCCGCCCCCGCCGCCGTCGGCTCCACCCTCGCCTCGGCGGCCACCGCAGTCCCCGCGGCCTTCGGCACCACCGCCGCCGGCGTCGTCTCCGCCCCGGCCACGGCGACGGTCCTCTCGACCACCGCCACCTTCGCCGCCGCCCCGGCCCCCGCGCCGGTCGTCGTGGCCCCCGTCGTCGCCGCCCCGGCCATCGAGCGGGCGACCCGCACCTCCGACGCCGTCCCGGTCGTGGCCTCCAGCGTCGCCGCGCCCGCCCTCGTGGTCGAGCCCGCCCCGGTGGTCGCGGCCGTCGTCGCGGCCCCCGCCCCCGCTCCGGCCCCCGCCCCGCTGGGTCAGCGCATCCTCGAGGTGGCCGACGACTACGCCGGCGTGCCCTACGTCTACGGCGGCACCACCCCCTCCGGGTTCGACTGCTCCGGCTTCACCAGCTACGTGTACCGGCAGTTCGGCGTGGACATCCCCCGCACCTCCGGCGCGCAGTATCAGGCCAGCACGAAGATCGACCGGGGTGCGGCGGTGCCAGGTGACCTGGTGTTCTTCTTCAGCTCCGGGCGGGTTTTCCACGTGGGCATCTACGCCGGAGGTAATCAAATGTGGGACTCACCGAGGACCGGTAAGCCCGTTGCGCTGCGAACCATCTGGAGCGACGCGATCGGCTTCGGCCGCCTAGCGCCGACGGCTTGAGAGCTTCGAGTCGCTGGACCCGAAGGGGTCACTCTTCGCGTCCAGCGACTTGATCCCCTCCTGGTGGGCAAGGCCGCAGCACCTGCGATTCATCACGCTGCCTGCTAGGCACTCGGCTAGGTGCACGTCCTGATCACCAGGACCCTTTTCAGCTGTGGACGACCCCGCGGATCCCGCCCCCGACCAGCGTCGCCACGTCCACCATGGCGTTGGGCAGGGCCAGCTCCCCGGGCGCGGCCACGTAGCAGGTCCGCCACTCGGGGCTGAAACCCTGCTTGAACGTGCGCAGGCCCTGGAAGTTGTAGAACTGCTCGCCGTGGGTCCACAGCAGGTGCCCGAGGCGGTTCCACAGGGAGGGGCCGGTCCCCGTGCGCAGCCCCGACAGGGGCGCCATCCCCAGGTTGAACGACGTGAAGCCGTTCTCCCCGGCCCACAGGATGCACTCGACGAACAGGTAGGTCATCACGGTGCGCGGCCCGTCGGGCAGGCGCCGCATCAGGTCGACCTGCACCTCGTGCCCGTCGCCTCCGACCCACAGGGTGGCGAAGGCGATGATCCGGCCCTCCTGGCGCACCACGACCAGCGGGAAGCGGGAGACGTAGTCCTCGTCGAAGGCCCCCAGGGAGAACCGCTTCTCCTTGCCGTTGCGGTGGGTGAGCCAGGCGTCGGAGACCTCGCGCAGGGCGGGCAGCAGCGGCGCGACGTCCTCGGGCGCGACGAAGTCGACGCTCAGGCCCAGGCGCTGGGACTTGTTGCGGCAGTTGCGGAGGTTCACCTTGGACTTGCCGGCGAGGGTGAACCCCTCGAGCGGGACGACGGCCTCCTCCCCGAGCTTGGCCAGGGTCAGCCCGCACGCGCGGTACAGGTCGGCGTGGTCGGGGAGCACGTTGTAGAAGACGGGCCGGCCGCCGTGGCGGTCGATCTCCCCGACGAAGCTGCGGACCAGTTCCGGGAAGTCCGCCGGGTCCCCGACCGGGTCACCCATGACCACCCAGCTGCGTCCCTCGACCTGGTACATGAGGAAGGCCGCGCCGCTGGGGCTGAAGTGGAACCGCTTGTCGCCGGTGAAGGCGAGGTGCGCCGTGCAGCGCCGCGAACGGGCGACGACGGCGCTGACCCGGGCCATCACCTGCTCGCACGCGACCTGCGGCCCGAGGGCCGCGGAGGCGAGGATCCGGTCACCGAGCACCGAGCACCGAGCTCCGAGAGCCGCGCCAGGGCGCTTGCACGAGAAGTGGCGGTCGTAGGGGCTCCTTCGGAGAGCGGTGACGGCCAGGCTGCGACCGTCACTGCAGGACGACGTCAGCCCAGCAGCTGCCGTTGATGAGACAGGGTGCCCTGGAATGGCGAATGGGATCGAGTCACTGCATGACGAACTGCGTGAGGTAGATGCCCATGACCGTCTTGGTGGCGGGGTCTCCCTCCTTGGCCGGCTCCTTGGTGTAAGCCTCGATGATCTTCTCCTGGAGCTCGTCCTGGTACTTCTGGCGAAGTTCCGGGTTGGAGAGGTCCGCCATGGGCTTGCCGGAGAACTCCTTGATCGTCAGGTCGAGAGCCTTGCTGCCGTCGGGGGCGCTGCTGCCCTCTCCTGCGCTCTCGTCGAGGACCGTCTGCAGGGCGATCCCCACCTTGAGGTAGTGCCCATCAGGCAGGTTGACGCTGATGGGGTCAAGCGCTACGACCTCGCCGGGCTCAAGGGCCTCTTCGACCGTCTCGGTGGCCGCCGCCGCGGGCTTGGTGAGCATGTATGTGCCACCGACACCGCCACCGAGCAGGAGCACCCCGGCGAGAGCGCCAACGATGATCATCTTCTTTTTGCTCTTGCCCGGCGCGGTGTCGTCGGCGGTGCTCTTCGCGGCCATCTCACGTCTCCTATCGAGGTGCTCACCGTCTGCTTGCCTGACGGCAAGGTGGTCTCCCTTTACATCGGCACGTCCAGACCCAGCTCAAGCGCCCATCGCGGGCTCGGGTGCACAAGCACCCATTCGGGTGAACGTCACCTCCACGCTCTGGCGACAGCAGGCTTTCGCGACAGACGATTCCGGCCCACCGACCCATCGAGATCAGGATTGGGTCCTCGAGCGTCAGACACCACGGAGCGCAAGCCAAGCCGCGTCAAGCATCAAGATCGTGACCCACTCCTTCGGTCTACCCGATCATGATCGGCCTGCTCAGGAAGTCAGGTCAGGCTTCTCGACGTCAGGTGGTCTCACATCAGCCCGGCAGCACTGGGTTGCGGTGCCGCCCCGCCACTGGGTCGTAGACGGCGTCTTCGCCAGGACCAGCTGGATGCACCGTCTAGCCCGTGACCGCGAGCGGACGGCGTCCTCAGCGGTGGCGGCGATGCACAACGCCCCTGCAGGGATGCCGCGGCGCCTCACCTGCACTCTTCGCAAACGTCACTGGGTGCCAGGGTGCGTCTGCACTTCGTTTGTTGCACTCGCACAACCGGGCTGAGACTGACCCAGGTCCGCAAGGTTTTCGACATTCACGACGTCGGCACCGCCTACCGGCACCGGCACGCCGGCTCGATGCGCACCTGTCGGCTCTAGCCTGCTTGATCGCCCACCTGTAGCCGCTCGCGCGTCCTATGTCTCGCCTGCGGGATCGAGGCCGCCGCCAGCGACCTGACTGCTGTCTGTAGATGCCTCCAACACTAGTCTAAAAACATCGGACTTCGTCATCCTGGTGACCACCCGCATGTTCAAAGACTGCGCAAGTCCTGACTTCAGAATAGAAAGGTCGCGAGGGCAATCAGGTGCGCACGCAACTTCCACCGACTCTTGATGCCACAACTCTTACTGATACTGCCTCTTCAGCAGGGCGCGCAACCCCGCTAAGGGCAGTAGCCGTACCCGCCAGCGCGTTGGTCCGGGACAGGCAACCGTGATGGCAGCGACTAGATGGCGAAGCTGCGCTTGAGCATTGGCGCGCGAATGCGCCCATGGCGCATGGCTCGCGGTGGCCGTGGCCGTGGCGGTGGCGGTGGCCGTGGCGGTGGCCGTGGTGGTGGTGACCGTCAAGGTCGGAATGGCCGCCTGACCGTACCTGACGAACTCGATCGCTTGCCGCAGGGCTTTCAGTCCTGCGTTCACCTCCTGGGGAAGTGCGATCCTGTGCTGCAGTATTTGCTCGCACTGGCGAGGGGTCATGGTGACCGACCAGTGGATGTCAAGGTCATAGACGCGATCGCTCAATTCAGACCACGCCACTTCGACCCACGCCGGTTCATCGTGCGCGTCACGCCAGCGCCGGTGGGTTCTTATCCTCGCGCACACCCAGGGAAGCACGACGATGATCATCAGACCCACAAGAAGAGCCACCCAAGGCGAAGCCACAGCTCGCCACCCCTGACGCACCTCACCGGTGTCTACGCTTTGCTCCCTCGAAGTAGGGGGAAGAGTCGGCGTCGGGGCAGCAGATGGGGCAGTTGCTGCACTGGCGGTCGGTTCCGGGCCCGGGTCCGGGGAGGGCGGTGCCGTGATGGGGGTTTCCGGCTGGGCGTAACTCGGCGACCGCCCGCTACGTATTGCCGGTGTCGGCTCGAAGCGCACCCAGCCCGTGCCGGAGAACCACAGCTCGGGCCAGGCGTGTGCGTCTTGTTCGCTGATGCGCCAGCGCCCGTCAGCGAGCTGCTCACCGGGGAGGAATCCGATGGCAACTCGCGCCGGTATACCCAGAAGACGAGACATCACGGCCATGGTTGAGGCAAACTGCACACAAAACCCGTACTTTTCTCGCAAGAATGCCGTGATGGCGTCAGATCCACCATCGCTGGGCGCATTGGTGGAATAAGTGAAGCCGCCGGTCGAACGGAAGTAGCGCTGCAGCAAGACAGCTCGTTCATAATCGTTGCCTGCTGCGGAAGTCACCTGCCTGGCAGCATCTAGCACTGCAGCAGGAATGCTTGGAGGCAATTGCGTGAATCGCTCTTGCACTGCGCGCGGCGCTGGAGGTGCGGTACGCAGTTGTTCTTCCCTAGGATCGACCTCCAAATGAGTGACCGAGTAACTACGACCTTGCGTGTCCTCACCATCGCCCACGATGTTGAGGCTGTCACTGTCGTAGAACCAGTTGCCTTCGATGTCCACGCGAAGAGCTGGATAAGGCGCCGGTAGATAGGTCTGCGCCAGTCCTTGCACCGTGATCGTCGTAGTACGCACCGCTGACTGCTCACGAATCTCGCTTGTAAGGCCGGGCGGTTCACTCAGTCCGCCCTGAACGCGCTGATCCCGGCGTAGGCGCTCGCCCGTGTGGGGGCTCCACGTCTGCCCGTCAAAGACGTCTGCAGTCACGATGCGAAGCGGAGCGGGAGAATCTTGATCAGTGCGATAGGTGAGCAGAGTCGCGTCAGAACGCGCGTCCAAACTGTCCTTGAGGTTCAAGATGGGATTGATGGTCGAGACGGGACCGGACGCTGCGACATCGACGGTTAGCGGCCGCTCATCCAAACCCGGAAGCGCTGCCGGCACGATTGTCGCTGCTACTAGCGCGCTGACACCCGTTGCGGCCATCGTTGCGTGAACTCGCCGCCGCTCACGCCAGGGCTCCGTGGTTTCGTCCACCGCGCGATACGCATCCACCGGGTGCACTGGCGCTGACCAGGGTCCGGGGCGGGGGTGCACCAGCAACAGCAGGAGGAAGGGCACAGCGGTGGTGAGGAACAGACCTGTCGAGGAGCCGCCGGGAATGACCGCCAGCGGGACACCATAGGCGGCGGTCAGGGGCAAGGCCGCCAGGGCTGGGCGACGTAGAGTGATCATGCCGAGATCCACGCCGAGAGCGACCAGGCCCGAAGCTACGACAACGATGAACCGCAACCCCGGCCCGTCATCGACTGGCGCGCTTTGACTTGCTGCGACCTCTACACCGTCGGCGAGCAGGCGCATCGACCGCTCGGCGATATCGGGGGTAGGCGCAGAAGACGACCCACCCTCTAGAAGCAGCACAGATAGCCATGCCACCAGCGCGATGCACAGCAGCTGAGCTGCAGCCACCAGCACCCCAGTAGGCTTCCAGAGGCGGACCGCACCTCCCACACCGATGATGAGGGCAATCATGACAAGTGCGGGAAGGAGCCACGCCGAGGACTGCAACAGTGGGCGCCAGGTGAGCACGGCCGAAGCACTGACGAGACCCGCCACCATGCCCACCACGGCGCGAGACGTCATCGACGGTGCCCGAGCTGGTGGGCCCAGGCTCGCCTGAGCTCGCTCGGATTGGGTCTAGGTGCATCTTGGTGGGGTGAGCGCCAGTAGGCATCTTCTGGCGAGAGTGGTGCCGAGCCGGCCGCGCGGCGAGGCGTAGGGATGCTGCCGCGGGTGTGGCAGGCCGCCCACCGACCGGTGCAGCCGCTCGCGTTCGGTGTGCCCACCGTCTCCGGTGAAACAGGGCGCGCGCATCCGCATCCCGCCCCTGTGATCGTGCAGCTCATTGCCACTCTTCCTAACTCATACTCCGGCGCGAGGACCACAAGATGCCGCCACACCGAGCGGCGGCTGCTGTCAAGGACTACTCCATCACCTGCGTCTGGGCTCGGCTCTGGACCCGTGACCGAACATGCTCACCATGTGTAGTGATCTCCCGCAAAGAGGGCTCAGACTGGAGCGAGACCGCACTCCTAATGTCCGAATCTGACCACGCCCGCGCGATGTGATTGCCGAGGTCGGTGCAACCGGCGCCTTTGGTAGTCGCTCGGATATGCAACCGAAACTTTCGCCCTACCCAGGTTACGGGACGCACTCGATACTTGATGTGCGCTCCGCCGGCGGCGCCGGAGTGGACGCAGTTGGTCTCCGAGAGGCCGGTCACGGGCTCCACCAACGCGTGGTCATGGGCTCCACCAACCAAACTCATCAACGGAGCGATGCCCTCGATGGCCGCATGCGCGGTCACCTGCGAACTCACACGTGGTCAACCGGTTGTCGGCGTGGAACCCACGAGTGCAGAAAGCAAGCCGGGCCATGCCGAGATTCCTCCGCCCCCCTGTCCCCGGATGCCTGCTACGGGCAGGCAAGGAGAAGAAGTAAGCAAGGAGAGGTCGCTGCGCGGTGCTCGCAGGTGATTGCGCACACGCTGACGCCCCGCTGAGCCACGCGGACGAACCTCTGAACGCCAACCTCGACATGAGGGCCCTCGCTTGTTCTCTCGGTCGCAGCCAGGTACCGCACCGGAATAGTTGTTCTTTGAAGCGGCTGAACGCAGCAACGAAGCCACACGCCACAATTCGCCGCGAGGCTGCTTCCCGGCGGCGGCTGCACCGACACTCGATGTCGCCGCCACCCTGGCCTCATCACCCCACCACGCCTCCTGCCCGCCCGTCCGCCCGCCCGTCCGCCCGCCCGTCCGCCTGCCCCTCCGTCTGCGTTGATGCTTCCGCAACCCCCGCCTGGACGAGCGCGCTGAGCAAGCTGTCGACCTCCGCGGCCAGCCCGGCGTCCGCACCGCGAGACAGTCCGGCGATCTCCAACCCCTGCTCCGCTGCTTCCTGGCTACCGGGTACCCGCACCCACACGCGGCGCCGAGGGAGGAAGAGTGAGGCAATCAACCCTGCAGTGGCCAGCAGGGAGAAAACCAGCGCTGGCAGCTGCCCGGGGGTACGCCGGATGTCGAATGCAGCAAAGCGTGCAACGCTTTCCAGGGTGACGCTTCCCAGACCCTCGGGCAGTTGAACGGTCTGCCCCGGTGTCAGCTGCAGCGCCAGCGGCCGGCCCTGCCCATCCAGCACTTGAGTCATCGCGGTGTTGTCCAGCTCGTACACGCTCTGCGGCAGGCCGGACTCCAGGCCGAGGTCACCGACCCAGAGGGTAAAAACGAGGAAGGGGTTCCCGAGCCCAGGAAACCCGGACACCGGACGGCCGGCCCCATCCACGGTGGCGGTGGGCAGGAAGACTCCCTGCAGTCCGAACTGGGCCGGACGGCCGTCGGCATCAACCGCGTCCGGGATCTTCACCACACCGCTGGAGTCGTAATTACCCGTCTGCGGCAGGAACGGGACGGCGCCTGCTGAGACAACCGACCCGCTCCCGTCACGAACCGTCAGCACTGGGGCGTACCCGTTGCCGGACAGTGAAATCTGTGTACCTACGACGTCGGCGGGCTTGTTGACTTCGATGCGACGCGGTTGCTCTGCTTCCGCGCCCACGGAGAGCAGAACATCAGCCGCGAACTGCCGTGGCTGGCCAATCTGTGAGCTTTGCTGTGCTTCGAAGCTCACATCCATGTTCTGCAACTTCAAGCTGAACGGTGGAATGCCGCTCTCATCGGATCCCGCCCCAGCAGTGAAACTATCGAAATCGGTGGCCGCACCGACGAAACTTTGACCTTCAACCACCACGCGCTGACCAGAGAAGGAGTACAGCGAGCTGGTGGCGAAGCAGACGAGCAGTCCGACCAGGCTGACGTGGAAGAGCACGTTGCCGCTTTCGCGGTGATGCCCCCGCTCTGCAGCCACCGAGGCTACCCCGTCCTGGTCCAGGCGCACGTCGACGCGGAACCGGCGCCGTCTTAGGTACCCGGCCGCTACCTGCAGGATGACCGCCGGCGGCGCAGTTGGCTGCAGGCGCCGGAACTCAGGAAGCCGAGTGAACCGGGCCGGGGTGCGTGGTGGGCGGGACCGTATAGCCCTTGCATGGACCAGGGCGCGCGGCACGATGCAGCCAACCAGGGAGATGAACAGCAGCAGGTAGATGGCAGAAAACCAGACCGATGAGTACACCTGGAAGAACTGCAGACGCTGCAGCCAAGGGCCCACCTCGGGGTTGTCGCGCAGGAAACGCGCCACGCCCGCCGCGTCGAACCCTGCCTGCGGGAATAGCGAACCAGGAACGGAGGCGATGGCCAGCAGCATCAGCAGGAACAACGCGGTACGCATGCTCGTCAGCTGCCGCCAGGAAAAACGCAGCAGTTCGAGGCCCGTGAGCGAACCCGGGCTGCGTTTGGTCGGGACCGCCCCATCAGCCTCACCCTCGAGGCGGTCTTCCACGTAGTAGTCGTGGCTCATGCGCTCAGATCCTCCAAGCGTCGTCGACTGTCGCGAAAACTACCGCGCAAGCTGCGCATCAGCGGCAGCAGCGGCGGGAGAAGCAGCGGAAACAGCACCGCGGTAGAGAGGGCAGCCTCCGGCAGCGATCCCAGGCGGGTGGCGAGGGTCTGATCGGAGCGCAGCGGCACCCGACCTTGCAGGACGGCCTGGGTGAACAGTTCCGTGCGTACCGGGGCGCTACCGTCGGGAGAGATGATGCTGCTGACACCGACGGTGGAGATTTGCACGACGGCACGTCCGGTCTCGACGGCACGAAAGCGGGACATCGCCAATTGCTGCACCGCCTCGTCGGAGTAACCGAAGGTGGCGTTGTTCGTCTGCACGACGAGCATCTGTGCACCCGAACGCACTGAGTCACGGACCAGCCCATCGAAGGCGACCTCGAAGCAGATGACGTCACCGACTCGAGTGTCACCCATCAAGACGGTCCCGCCCCGTTGCCCGGGCAGGAAGTCCCTCCGTACCAGATCCACCTTGTCGCTGAAGGTGCGAAAGAAGCTGCGGTAGGGGACGTACTCCGCGAAGGGGGCAGGGCGACGCTTCACATAGTTGCGGTGTGCATCACTTGCTGCGCCCTCAAGCCCCAGCTGTGGTGTGACGACCAGTCCGGTGTTCGACAGGTAGCGACCCGGGCCCTCGAGAACCGCGCCGATGAGAACCGGTGCGTCGATGGCCCGAGTGACCGCCTCGATGCTGGCCCGGGCCGCGGGATCCTGGTAAGGGTCGATGTCACTAGAATTCTCCGGCCAGAACACCAGATCCGGCGCCATCGACTCACCGCGGGCCACGGATTCAGCCAGGCTCTGGGTGGCGCTGACGTGGTTGGTCAGCACCGCGCGACGCTCGGCGTTGAAGTCCAGGCCCGGGCGTGGGGTGTTGCCCTGCACGGCGGCGATGTCCACTGAAGTGATGTCAGGCTCCACTGGGCGCGGTATGAGGAGTCCGGATGCGCAGACCACGACCGCGACGACCAGTGGCAGGCAGGCACTGAAAACGTCGACTGGTAGCAGCGCCCTACGCGCGCGCAGGATCCGCCCGAGCATGGTGGCAAAGGTGGCCAGCAGAGCGCCGACGAGCGCGACGGTGAAGGTGACCAGCGGCGCCCCCCCGACCCTTGCCCACCCGAGGATGGGACCGTCGACCTGGGAGAAGGCCAACCGGGCCCATGGGAACCCACCGAAGGGCACCCGGGACCGTGCGGCTTCCAGGAGGACCCAGCCGCCGGCGACAGCCAGGAGGTTCCACCACCGTCCGGCGCCGAGCAGGCCAGGCAGGAAGGCGGCGTAGAACGCGTAGAACGCCGCGCACACCGCCGCCAGAGCCAGCCAGGGCACGGCTCCGACGTAGATGCCGCTCCACCGCAGGTGCGGGATCAAGAAGGCGAGAGCGAACACGAACCCGAGCCCTGCGGCGGCGCGCGGGCGGCAACTACGGGTGGCCCAAATCAAGAAGGTCACCGCCACCGCAGCCGAGGGCCACCACCCATCCCGGCTGACCGCGCCGGGGAAGGCCATCCATGCGCTCAGCCCACCGGCAGCGGCCATACCGACCCGCGCCAGTGCGCCGGCCACCCCCATGCGGCCGTGGGGCGTCCTCGAACTCAGCCTGGCCGGAAGGAGTCGGACCGTGCTCATAGCCACCTCGAATGCATCGAAGGATCGGGGTCAGGACAATTGGGGTCAGGACGGTTAGGAGCGGTGCGGGTCCGTGCAGGTCGCGCTCCGTCGAGCCCGCCGGGGCGGGCGTACCGTGAACAAGATGGGAGGGCAACAGCACATGACCGCACCGGGAAATGGCGTTTCGCGCTCACAGGACGGTGCTGTAGCCAGCGACCCAGCCTTGAACCAAGGGCGTCAACTGGTTCCAGGCACCGGTGGCGAGGAGCATCCCGATGCCCACGAGCATGCCGCCGCCAGCGGCGCTGACCGCACGACGATGACGGCGGACCAACGCCAGCGCGCCTCCCAGCCGCCGCACGCCCAGACTCAACAGGATGAAGGGCAGGCCCAATCCCAGGGCGTAGACCCCCGTGAGGGCGGCCCCGCGCAGCGCGCTGGCTTCGGTGAAGGTGAGGGCCTGCACCGCGGCCAGGGTCGGCCCGATGCAGGGAGTCCAGCCCAAGCCGAAGGTCACCCCCAGCAGCGGCGCGCCCAGCAGACCGGTGGGCGGGCGCCACCGCAGGCGCGCCTCCCGCTGCAACCCGGGCAGCAACGAGGGCAACAATCCACTGTAGACGACGCCCAGGACGATGACCGCGATCCCGAGCAATCGGGTCAGCGGGCGCTGGTACTGCAGCAGCAAGGTCGCCGCGGCGCCGACGGTGGCTCCGACGGTGACGAAGACGGCAGTGAACCCGGCCACGAAGAGCACGGTCCCGGCAGTCATCCTCCCCCGCCGGGGCTCCCCAACATCTCGAGCCGTCAAGCCCGTGACGTAGGCCAGGTAGGCCGGTGCCAGGGGCAGCACGCACGGGGACAAGAAACTGAGCACTCCGGCGAGGGCGACCAAAGGAACAGCCAGCAGCAGCGACCCGGTCACCAGCTCGCCGGCTCCGGCCCCCACGCCGGCACCGGCGACGGCACCGGCGAGCGAGGTCGTCGCAGTACCGGCGAAGGCCGTGGTCGCAGTACCCGCCACGGCCGTGGTCGCAGCGTCCGCGATGAGGGTCGCGACAGCACTCATGCGGTGGACCCCTGCCCCGGATCTTCTTTCAGGACGGTGTCCACCAGTGTGCGCAACGTCGTTGCCGAAATCTGACCGATCACTCGCGCCGCGACGCGTCCTTGCCGGTCCAGGATGAGCGTGCTGGGAATGGCCGAGGCGGGCACCTGCCCGCGCAGGTCCAAAAACGCGCGACCGTAGACGGAGTCGTCGATGCTGGGGTAGGTAATGTTGTAACGGCGCTCGAAGGCACGCGCGGCCGCCGGAGTGTCCTTGACGTTGACCCCGAGGAAGCGCACGCCGCGGTCTTCGTATGCCGACGCGGCCTCACGCAGCACGGGCGCCTCGGCGCGGCAGGGAGAACACCACGATCCCCAGACGTTCACCACCGCCACCGACCCACGGAAGTCAGCGACGTCCACGGTTACCGACCCCTTCCCCGAATCCGTCGTCGATTCCGCCTCCGATTCCGCCTCCGACTGGTCAAGGTCCTCACCCAGCGCCGGCCCGGACAGGGTCAGCGGCTCGGTGCGGGAAGCAGCGGGAATCTCCTGGATCGAACCGGTGACGTCGGTTGAGGTCTCAGTGGAGGCACCGTTGAAGCCGTCGCCACCGCCTATCGGCGTCTCCAATCGCCACCAGGTCACCGCCCCGACAACAGCCACCGCCGGAGCACCCCACAGCAGAGCCCGCCGCGAAGGTCGCGCCGGATGCGCTCGCATCCCGCTCATCGCATGTCCTGCGCGGGCTTGGTGTCGTGATCACTCGCAGTCGGCCGGATCACCTGAGGGTTCTTGTGTTCTGAACGTTCTTGGCGGACTCGTCGGGCCGCGGCTCGCTCACTGCGGTCTGCACGCAGCACCGACCGCATGAGCAGCCAGAACAGCAGCCCCAGGCCGGTGGAGGGGGCAAGGGCGGCGAAGTACTCCTTGAACACGTCCACGGCTCAGCGTCCTTTCCGGGCATCATGGCGGCGCGTGTCGTCTCGCGTGTCGTCTCGCGTGTTGTCTTGCGTGTTGCCTCGCGTGTTGCCTCGCGTGTTGCCTTGTGCGCTGCGTCGCGTGTGGCGGCGGTCGATCCTCGTATCAATGCTTTGTACGAGGCGCTGAGCCACCCGGGCACGCTGAGCCCGCAAGAAGACAGCGGACAGGATCACCGACAGGACCGCGGCGCCGAGAACGGCGTAGGGAACGGGAACCTGCAGGAGAGACAAGACACCCAGCGGCAGCACGAAGAAGCCGGTGCGCAGTACCACCAAGGCGATGAACGGGTTCATGATGGACCTTCCGGAGGGTTACCGCGGCGGTGCAGTTGCTGCAGGTGCTCGTTATAGGCACGCAACTCGGCGTCTCCATCCCGATGAGCCTGCCGGTCGTAGCGACGGCGTTCCCGGCGATCGGACTGAATCCACCGCAACGCCAGGGCGGTACTCATCAGCGCCGCGGGATAGTCTCCCAGCGCCCAAGCCAGCGCACCGCCGCGGAACTGGTCCTGCTCCAGGGTTGGACCCCAGGTCCGGTTCAGGGAGGCGAACCAGTCTCGGCCGAAGACTTCGACGCTGCTCATCATGGCGATACCGACGAAAGCGTGGAACGCCAAGGACACCATGAGGATGATCATCCGAATGGGGTAGACGGGCCGCGGCGGGCCGGGATCGATTCCGCAGATCATCCACGAAAACACGTAGCCGGAGAGCAGGAAGTGCACCGTCATCAGCACATGGCCGGTGTGGGTCCGCAAGGCGATCTCGAACAGCGGTGAGTAGTAGAACACGACGGTTCCGGCGATGAAGATCACCGAGGCCACGACAGGATGGCCCATGATTTGCATCCACCGTGAGTGGACCAGCAGCAGTAGCCACTCCCGCGGGCCGCGGCTACCGTCGCGCCGGACGGGCAGGGTCCGCAGCGCCAGGGTGATGGGTGCACCCAGCACGAGCAGGAACGGGACCACCATGGCGATGGTCATGTGCTCGACCATGTGCATGCTAAACAGCACGCGGCCGTAGACCCCCGGTGCGCCACTGGTGGTCCACACCAGCAGCGCACATCCCAGCAGCCAGAAGATGGCCCGCCCTACCGGCCAGCGGTCCCCCCGACGGTGCAGCAGCCACACCGCCCGGATGTACCAGCCGGCCAGGACGAGAGCGGCGACGAACCACAACAGGTTCAAGCGCCACTGGGTGAACCACTCCACCGTCGTCAGCGCCGGCGGCATCGGGTACCCCAGCAGCGTCTCGGTGTCGGCGCCTCCCGCGCTGGTGTCGGCTGCGGTCGGCGAGGTCCGCGACAGAGCCACCCCCAGGCCGGCGGCTACGGCCAAGACCGACAACTCCCCCAGCGCCACCAGCGTGAAGGCCCGCCCCGCCTCCAGCCGTCCTGCGCGCAGCGAGGTAAGCACCCGCCGCCGCTGGTACCAGCCCAGCAGCCCCAGCACGGCCAGGCACGCGGTCTTAGCCGCCAGGAGCGCCCCGTAGGTGCTCAGCAGCTGGGCAACGCCTGGGACCCGGACGAGGGCTCCCACCACACCGGAGACCGCGACCAGCACGAAGCACCAGCCGGCCAGCGACGAGAAGCGAGCCAGCACAGCAGCGAACTGATCGACGTAGTGCTTGCGTACCAGCGCGAGGCCAGCCAGTCCCCCGGTCCACACGCTGAGACCCACGACGTGAGCGAACTGCACGTCCACCGCTGCGCTGTGGTTGGCAGCGGAGGCGCTGTGCCCGGTCAAGGCCAGCGGGAACACTCCCACAACAGCCAGCACCGCCAGCAGACCCACACTCGTCAACCGGGTGGCCAGTGCGCACCCGGTCGCGATGAGCGCGGCTACCCCTGTACTCACCGCCAGCGACCGACCGAGGTCGAACTGCCCGACGAAGAGGAACAGGCCCTCCCCGGTGACGCCGGAGACCGGTACAGCGGCCACGTCGGCGTAGGTCAAGACCACGGTGGCAACGCCGCTGAACGTCCACAGCAGCGCTGCGGCACCAGCCCACCGCACTAGCCGGCCACGTTGAGCATCGAGCGCGCCGTCGGCTTGCTGCTGTCCTCGCTCGTACCGCTGTTCCGAACCTTGAAGCTGTTCCGCATCTCGTAGCTGCTCACGGTCTCGCGGCTGCTCACGGTCTCGCAGCTGCTCCCGGTCTCGCAGCTGCTCCCGGTCTCGCTGTCGCCGGGGGTGTGAGGGACTGCGCTGCCCAGGCAACACTGTGGCAGCCACGACCAGGCAGCCCAGTGTGAGAGCAATGCCCACGTCCATCAAGCCCCGCATCGCCGGCAGCGTCCAGCGCACGCCCGCCCCTGGATCACCCAGACCGCTGCTAGGCGCGTCCAGCTCCCCGGTGCCCGCAAGAAGGCCGACGGTCAGCAGCGGAACGATCAGCACGAGGACGGGAGCAGCAATCCACGTCAACGCCACGTTGCGCGCTGCCTCACCGGAGGACCTAGGGGCCTTAGGGGCTCCAGACGTTCCTGAGGTGGCCGCGATGCTCATGACCGCCCTCGCCGTCGACGGGCGATCACGACGATGATCCCTGCCACGATGCCGGCGATCCCGGCAAGGACGGTGGGCAGGGTGAGGGCCGGCAGGCCACCTGATCCGGTGCTGGGGTCCTCAGCGCTTCCCTTCGTTGTGCTGACGGTCGCGTCGGGGACGGTAGTCGGTGTGATCTGCGCCGATGACGGAGTGTCGGGGGAAGTCAGTGACTCGGGGCTCGGCGGCGCCTCCTGGGTGGTGCCGGCGACAGGGGCGGTAGCGGCAGCGGTGGTGCCCCCGACGGGCGCATCCGGAACGCCGTTGACCGAGAAGGTCACCGCGCCGGAGATGGGGTGACCATCGGCGGAAACGACGCGGTAGTCGACCCGCCACGAAGTCAAACCGCCCGCCTCTGCGGCGGCGTTGGTCTGAGCGGGCACCGTGAGGACGACTGTCGCTTCCTCCACCGTGGCGGAGACCGGGGCCGGGTCTGCGGAGCCGATGGTGACGGCACCGTCGACGTACTGCGGCTCCACCTCTTCGTTGAAGACCAGGTTTACCTGGTCCGGGGCGGCGGTGAGGGTCGAGCCGTTGGCCGGGTCGCTGCTCCTGAGGGCACTGTGCGCGTTGGCTGCGGTGGCGGTGAGCGCCGGGAGCGCGGCGCCGAGCAAGACGGCCGCACTCAGCCGGCGCAGGATGATCCCGCGGTCTCGTGCGGGGCGGCTCATACGAACGTATGGGGAGTGTTTAGGGGGCATGGTTCTGCTTCCTGACTGCTCTGGTCCTCGCCGGAGGCGGGAAGCGCAGCCTGGGGTCGATGGGCGAAAGCTCACGCGGCGTGACGCGGCGTAGTCACGGCCGCTGCCAGGGCTCGGCGGTTTCAACGGTCCGATCACGTTCAGGGAATGGCTTGTGGTGGTCGTCCTCAGGGCCATGACGGGGCGGGGCGGCGTCATCCTCATCGAGCGATGTGGTCCCGGTCGGCACACCAGGGTGGTCGCCTTCCGCCGCGAGCTCGGTCGCGGCTTCAGGATGAGCCCCGCCTTCAGCCTCACCCACGGTCGCAGCCGGGGTCTCACCCACGCGCGCCGCCTCGCCGTCAGCCTCGGCTCTATCCTCGCCTTCGACCTCGGCCCTACCCCTGGCCTCGGCCCTGTCTTGGGCCTCGGCCTCGGCTTGCAAGCGTGCGCGGTGGTTCACTCGTTGTACTCGTCGAGCCATGCTGCGGCCCAGGAAGTAGACCGCGACGGCGGACAAGAACAGGGTCAGGAAGCCCCAGAGACCCGGGGTCACCAGGTCGGCATCCACCTCGGGTGTGGTCGTGGGCGTGTCCGCGTGGGGTGAGGGCAGCGGGGAGCCGGCGAAGAGGAACGCCGCTGTCGTCACCACGACCGATGACGTCACGAACACCGAGCACCTGCAGTGTGGAGAAAGTGAGCCGGGCGCTGCAGCTGCTGAGCCGGCGGGTGCGACGGTTGAGGGTGCTGAGGGGTGGGCCACGGGGTCGCTGGGCTGGTCATGAACGTGGGTCTCGACTCTCCGGTTCGGGTGTGGGGGAAGCGCGCATGCGCCATGGCGACCCGACAGCTCGAAAAGACGATCCGGATGAAGACCTGCTGGTGCAGGACAGGTCGCCTGAGCTGTTCAGACCGCGCTGAGGAACCAGGAGGAGACCGGGGGTCCGCGACGGCGACGTCGTCGCCCCATCCGTTGCAGCACCGGTGCTGCCAGGACGGTTTCAATGCAACTGGCGCGCATACGCCACGGGTAGTCCGAGGCGCCCAGGAGCAGCATGCAGAGGGGACGTAGCCAGGTCCACACGTGCCACAGCGCCCGCTCCAGACCGGCCAGCGCAATGATCGTCAAGACGGTGGCCGTGATGTGCAGGAGGAGCATCACCGCTGCGGCCGCTGAACCAAAGCCAGGATGAGGGGCCAGCGCACTAAGACCGGCGTCGGTCGAGGGGCCAGAAAAGGGGACATTCAGGAGGGAGGTGCCCGACCAGGGGGTGGACGCCGTGAAGGACGAAGGCGAGAGCTGGACAGCGTTCGACCCATGCAGGTGCCCGCCGTGATCGGCAGCTAGAACGGCCTCGAGGTGGGAGGTCGTTGACGCGGTTGCGTGCCCACCCAGTGCGGCGAAGAGCTGATGCAACAGCATCTGCAGGCCGGTCTGCAGCAAGGCGGTGACGCGGCCACTGATCGAGCGGCCCGTCAGGACGTAGGCCAGGCATGCGACCGGGATGGCTAGCGGTAGCAGGAGAGCCGTGGGCGGGAGGCGACCACCGGCCGCGGTGTGAGCCAAAGACGCCAAAGCGAAGGTGATGACGACCAACAGGCCGGTGCGGAAGATGCGCAACGGCCCGTGGGCGGGTGACTCCACCATGGTGTGCTCCGGGCTGCCCACGGCGAGCCACCGGTGCTCAGGGGCGTGGTCACGGGGGTGCATCGGTGCTCATCAATACTTGCTGGGTCCGTGCGCGCTGACTCAGTACTCGCTGCGTCACGGCCCTCATCATGATCATGAGTGGGCGCCCACCTCATGCCCGCGGTGAGAGGCGGGTTCGAGCTGGAAGGTGGAGTGTTCGACCGCAACCTCGAAGTGCTCGGCGACGCAGGCCTGCAGCTCGTCGAGCACCTGCGGGCAGTGCCCGTCGACGAAGCAGTGGTCCTCCACGACGACGTGCGCACTGAGAACGGGCAGCCCGGTGGCGATCTGGGAGGCGTGCAGGTCGTGGACTGCGCGTACGTGCGGCAGCTCCTCCAGGTGGCGTCGCACATCGTCGAGGTCCAGCCCGCGCGGGGTGGACTCCAGCAAGACCTCAACGGTCTCACGCAACAGCTTCAGGGTGCGCGGGATGATGAGCACACCGATGAGCAGAGAAACGACAGCGTCAGCGCGCGTCCAGCCGGTGGTGGCGATGACGATGGCCGCGATGATGACCGCCAGCGACCCGAGCGCGTCGTTGAGCACCTCCAGGAACGCTGCTCGCATGTTCATGGTGTTCCCACGGGCGGTGTAGATCACCGCGAGGGAGGCGATGTTCGCCAGCAAACCGATGACACCGAAGATGATCATCGTGCCTGAGCCGACTTCCGGCGGCTCGAGCAGTCGCCGGACGCCCTCGACGATGACGAACACCCCCACGGCCAGCAGCACACTGGCCTGCAAAGCTGCCGCGAGCACCTCGGCACGGCGGAAGCCCCACGTCCGCTGCGCGGTCGGTGGGCGCATCGCCAGCGTGGCCGCGAAGTAGGCGATGAGCAGGCCGGCCGCATCGGTGAGCATGTGACCTGCATCGGCGAGCAGGGCCAGGCTGCCCGAGATGAGCGCCCCGATGACCTCGGCGACCAGAACCGTCGACGTCAGACACAATGCGATCAGCAGGCGGCGGCGATCCAAGCCGGCCAGCTCCGCATGCCCGTGACCGTGCCCATGACCCTCGCCGGGACCCCCACCAGGACCGCTGCTGTGACTAGTGGCGGCATGCTGCGCGTGCGGGCCGGTCTCGCTCATGTCGGCCGCATCAGAAGTGGGGTTCACCGCTGTCTCCCGATGAGACGTAGCGCAGGAGCGCTGAATCCATCAGTGGGGTCAGGCTGGAGGTCGTCGGTGCTACTGCGCTCATCAGCAGCGCCGTGGGTAGGGGGGTTTTGATCAAGTGATTGCTGCTGCAAGGTCGGCGGCTCAGTGCGGGGAAGGGGCTCGTGGCCTGGGGTGCCGACCAGGATGAGGCCCAGGAGGTCTGACAAGGCGTGGGCCAGTCGCATGTCGGCCAGCTCATAGCGTTGCCGGCGTCCCTGAGGCACCGCGACGACGAGACCACAATCGCGTAAGCAGGCCAGGTGGTTGGACATGCTTTGGCGTGAGACGCCCAGGCGCAGGGCGAGGTCGCTGGAGAACTCAGGTGCTTGTCGCAAGGCGAGCAGGACGCGGGCCCTGGTGGGGTCGCTGAGGGCGTGACCGAAGCGGGCGAGCACTTCCCCATCGCGCAGCAGCATGCTCACCACACTACAGCGACGGGTGGATCCACTCAACACTGTCACGAGTGCTGAAGTTCACATCGCCGCAGCGATGGCCGCTGCGACGTCCATGCCAGGATTGATGAACCCCACGACGGAGGATCCGTGTCCCGCAATGTGAAGATCTCGAGCCTGCTCGGCCTGGGTGTCGTTCTCGTTCTCATCGCTGCCTTCGCCTGGTCCGCCAGTACAGGCCGGGCCCAAACCGTGAAGCCCGCACCACCGGCCACCGCCGTTGCCGCCGTCGACCCCCAGGTGGTGCGCGCGGACAGCCATGTCCTGGGTGAGCGGGGTTCGACCGGGGTCACCGTGGTGGAGTTCCTGGACTTCGAGTGCGAGGGCTGCCTGGCCGCCTACCCGTTGGTCGAACGACTGCGACAGCAGTACGCCGGGCGGGTTACCTTCGTCGCCCGGTACTTTCCCCTGCCTGGTCACGCCAACGCCATGAACGCGGCCCTTGCTGTCGAGGCTGCCGCTCAGCAGGGCCGTTTCGAGGCGATGTACCAGCGCATGTACCAGACGCAGGGCGAGTGGGGTGAACAGCAGGTCTCCGCCGCCGCGACCTTCCGCGGCTACGCCGACAGCTTGGGCCTGGACCTGGGTGCCTACGACAGAGCGGTGAACGACCCCGCGACCCGGGAACGGATCGAGAAGGATGTCGCGGATGGCCTCGGCCTGGGCCTGGAAGGAACCCCGACGTTCTACCTCGACGGTCAGCGTCTGGAGCCGACCTCCGAGCAGGACTTCCTCGACGCGATCGAGCGGGCTGTCACAGCAGCCGAGTCGACCGTAGCACCGGCACCTTTGCCGGCGCCGTGAGTACCCCCACAACGACCCGGTCGACGGGGCCTCGCCGGACAGTGGGCCGCCGCGAACCCGGTCTGCTGCTGTTCGTCTGCGGGCTCATCGGGGTGAGTGCGGCTTTTGCCCTGATGGTCGAGAAGATCCAATTGCTGCAAGACCCCGCCTACGTGCCGTTGTGCAGCGTCAACGCGCTGCTCAGCTGCACATCGGTCATGACCAGTGACCAGGCGGAGGTCTTCGGGTTCCCCAATCCACTGCTGGGGCTCATCGGCTTCGCGGTGATTGCAGCGGCGGGCGGCGGGCTGTTGGCCGGGGCCTCGTACCGTACCTGGTTCTGGGTGGGGCTGCAGATCGGTGTCAGTGCCGCGTTCGTCTTCGTGCATTGGCTGATCGTGCAGAGCGTGTACAGCATCGGCGCCCTGTGTCCGTATTGCCTTCTCGTGTGGATCGTCACCGCACCGGTGTTCTGGTACACGACCCTGCGCAACGTCTCCGTGTGGGCGGCGGATGCACCCCGCCCACAGCGACGGCACGCGGTGGTGAGGCTGGCCCAGGAGTTCCACTCCGTGCCCTTGGTGATCTGGTACCTCGCGGTACTGGTAGTCGTCGCCCTGCGGTTCTGGAACCAGGCATTGGGAATGGTTCTCTAGGTCGGTGGGCTGCTGGCGGACGGGTACCCCCACGTCGGGCAGGACTATCATTCGGCGGACTGTTGGTGAGAACTCAAGCGGGCGTCGGGCCCCTACGGCGGAGCACTAGCCCCTCCCATTGCCTGAGATCGACATCACTGGCTGCGATCGCGGCATGCTGACCCACCTGATAATTGGCCGCGGTGATCGCGGTGAGTGTCACGCAGCGCATTCACCATCCGGGGAGGGTTCGACCGCGCGCTGGGCCGGCGCGGGCAGGGGACTGCGGAGGCGCACGATAATCGCTGCTGCCCGGCGAGAAGACCCACCTCGCAGTCTCCTAGCCCTTTCCCCGCCGTTTCCTGAGTCGCCGCTGGTCAGACCCCCGCGTAGGAGTGCAGGCCGGGGAAGAAGATGTTCACCACGAGGTAGTTGAACAGCATGCACGCGAAGGCCAGGACCGACAGCCACGCGGCGCGGCGGCCGTCCCAGCCGCGGGTGGCGCGGGCGTGCAGGTAGCAGGCGTAGACGACCCAGATGACGAACGTCCACACCTCCTTGGAGTCCCAGTTCCAGTAGCGGTTCCAGGCGACCTGCGCCCACACCGCCCCGGCGATGAGGGTGAACGTCCACATGACGAACGCGACGGCGTTGAGGCGGAACGCGGTGCGCTCCAGCTCCACCGACCCCGGCAGGGCGTCCATGAAGACCCCGCCGGCGCGCTTCCCGGCCGCGGTGACCCGGTCCCGCTTCTCCTGGACCAGCTGCAGCACCGTCGCGGAGAACCCCAGCGTCGACAGCGCCGTGGCGAGGATCGCGACGAACACGTGGATGATCAGCCAGTAGCTGTCCAGCGCCGGGACGAGCTGCGCGGCCTCGACGTAGAGCTTGACCAGCGCGATCCCCAGGGTCACCAGGACCGGCCCGGCCACGAAGGTGCCGAGGTAGCGGGCGTCGCGGCCCCCGCCGAGGCCGGCGCGGTGGGCCCGGACGACGGCGACGAGGTAGGCCAGCGCCACGACGAGGGTCCCGGTGAGGGCGAACTCGAACATGTTGCCCCACGGCACGCGGTGCACCGAGACGCCGCGGGAGACCACCGAGCCCAGGTGCAGCAGCGCCCCGAGGGCGAACAGCGACGTCCCGACCGCGGCCGCGCGGCGGCGGCGGGCGGTGATCGGCTTCTCGAGGGTCGTGGTGGAGCCGCCGGCCGCGGCCTGCTCCCGGCGCCGCGCCTCGCGGGCCTTGATCTCCTTGCCGCCGTCGGCGAGGTCGCCGGCGTAGGCGACGAAGGAGAACAGGTAGGCGGTCATGGCGCCGTAGAGCAGCAGGTTGCTGATCTGGGCGATGTTCTCGTCGACGGTCATCTTCTCTCCTTCGCACAGACCCGACCCCACGTCATGTGCACTTCGATCCTGTGGTGGCGCGCGGGCCGCTCTCGATGTCCTCGTGGATGTCCTCATCCACGTTCCTGCCGATGTCGACGCCGATGTCGACGCTGACACTCGCATGGACGCCGCCACCGGTGCTTCGGTCCACGCCCACCGCTGGCTGATGTCTTGATCCGCTCAAGCACTGGCTAGGGGGCCACCGCGTGCGGTGAGCATCTGCTGCAGCACGGTAATTTCTGCGTTCTGGGAAGCTGCGATGGTCTCAGCGAGCCGCCGCACGACGACCGTTTCGGCCTGCTTGGCAGCGACCTCCGCCATGGTGACTGCGCCCCGGTGGTGCGGGATCATCAACTGCAGGTAGAAGCGTTCGGCCTCGACGCCGTTCAGGCCCGCCAGACGCTGCAGGTCCGCCTCGCTGGCCATCCCCGGCATCCCCGGCATCCCCGGCATCCCCGGCATCCCTGTGCTTGTGGTCTCTGTCGGTGCGGGCGCTGCCCCCGCCCCGGCCATAGTGTGTCCAGCCATCGGCGCATGCGGCATCCACTGCATAGGCGCCGCAGCGCCGCTTTGCGCAACGCCCCAGTCAGCCAACCACCCATACATCTGGCCAGCCTGCTGCTGCTGGGTCAGCATCACATCCAGCGCCAGGGTCCTCACCTCAGGGTCAGCGCTGCGGTCCCGCACGAGCACGGACATCTGCACCGCCTGGCCGTGATGCTCCCGCATGTCGCGAGAAAACCCCACATCGACCGAGCCCTCCACGGGCGCCGCTGCGCTCACCGGCGCATTCGACCGACCCCACCACACCCCCGCACTTCCCCCGACAGCAGCGGCCAGCAGCGCTACGGTCACTAGAACCGCGACACCTCGCACCTTGCGGTCAGGTGCCGAGTGGCCGCTGGGCTCCTGCTGTCGGTCTCCGCCCCGACCGCCATCGTCTCGACCGCCAGCATGGTGACCGCCGACATGACGACCATCGACGAGACGACCGTCCCCGCTGTGGTCACCCTCATCACGATCGTCCTCGTCGTGATCGTCGTGATCGTCGTGATCGTCGTCGACTGCAGGCGGGACGGTCATGACATCGCGCCTGCGCCGCCACTGCAGGGCGCTCCTGGTTCAGGTGTCTGGGGACCCTGCTGATACTTGCGCACGAACGTGGCCAGGCGAGGGTCGCCAGCATCGTCAAGACTGATTTGCGCACCCCAGGCGCTGACGGCGATGGGTGAGGGCAACTCTTGCACCGGGGAAAGCAACACATAGCTGTTGCCCTCGGCCAACGCGCTCAACCGCTGCACTTGATCAGCCGGCAGGTCAGATCGGTAGCCGATCCACACCGCCCCGTGCTCCAGGGAGTGCACCGCCTCGGTGGGCTGAACCGCGTCGGCGTAGACACCACAGTCAGTCCATACCGGGGCGTGATCCCCCCCGACCGGCAGAGCCTGCGGATAGGCGACCGGCGTCGTCACATGGTTCCTCGACAGCTCCGAAAAGGTCTGCACCCCCTCGATCGGGGCGTTGGCAGTTGCCGCCTCCTGCGCCTGCTGGCGCTGCTCACGCACGATGGGCACAGCCACAGCCGCCACCAACCCAACGGCGATCACGGCGGCTGCTGCGATGAGCAGCGCAGCGCGGCGCCGCTCCCCGCGCCGCACCCGCGCCCGCATCTGAGCCGCACGCGTACGGCGGGCCTGCTCCCGGACCTCGCGCTCACTCATATCGCTCCCTCTGCTCCTACCAACCAGCTCGGCATCAGCGCACCGGCAGCGGCACAACACAAAAGCTCCCGAACGCCCCCACAGACCCGCACAGCTTCAGCCGCACGCCATGCATCACCATGAGGCCAGTGCCGACAATGACGACCCTCACTGAGCCGGCCGTCCGCCCGCCCGCACCAGCCCACCCGCGCTTCCCTCGTGCGCGTTAACGACTTACTGTAGTACTTCGATGCGACGCTTGCGCCACCTAGCGCTTACGCCGAGCCGCGGCCGCCCAGCTTCCTCCGGTAGCTCGGCTCAGCACACCAACGATTGGCAAGGTCAGAATCTCAGAATGAGAATCAGACTGAGAAACGGGGTAGCCGCTGTCGCATCCAGCGGTGGATGCACTACGCAGGTCGCATACATCCTCCACGGTCTAAGGCTCTAGCTATCCCCAAGACACCAGGCCGTCCTGCAAGAGGAGGCACGCCGAATGGCCAGCCTCCGCCGAGTTCACGGCTCGCACTCCCTCGGCCACCCCGTACCGGGCGGACGCGTCGAGATGCGCACCCCAAAGAAGTGCTACCCGATTCAACGGGTTCGATCGCTGACCGTCGCTTCCCGTTGGTCCCTGCCGCTCACCGCGGCCGGTGATGGTGGCCACCGACGTGGTAGACCCCAACTGTGCGCTAGAGGCGCTAGCATCGCTTTGTGGCGATAAGTGGCGCGGTCCTCAAGGCGCCGACCCATCCCTCCACCGCACCGCCGGCGGCGGCGGCACTGTTCCGTTCGATTGGTGAACCGGCCCGTCTGGCGCTACTGCTGCGGCTGGCGCAGGGTGAAGCACGCGTAGGCGAGCTCGTGGCTGCTGTCGGTCTAGCGCAGTCGACGGTCTCGGCGCATCTGCACTGCCTGCGTGAGTGCGGGCTGGTCGCCTCCCGGCCAGAGGGGCGGGCCTCGGTGTTCTCCCTGACTTGCGCTCCCGAGCTGGCGGCGTTACTCAGCGCTGCCGAGCAACTGCTGATTACGACGGGGGATGCGGTTGAGCTGTGCCCTACCCATGGCACCAAGGTCGCTACGCGCCGGCGAAACATCCAACAGGACGTGCAGGGGAGAACATCGGCACTCGGGCGCTGAGCACCGTGGAGGTGAAGCAACTGGCCCGCCGCGAACTGCGCACGCGCCGTCGATCATGACCTCTAACATTCCTAGAAGAACACGGGCGATCGTCGTAGTCTGGTTACGCGGGCTGGTCCGCCTGGTCGGGTTTGAGCTGCAATCCGGCACCGAGTCCAGCACGGGGGTGCTGGCGGGCTTACGCCTGGCCGCCCGGCTACGCCACGGCAAAGGCCTTAGTGCTCGAGAAAGCCCAGCGAGGCCGAGGACGCCAGGGAGCAGGGCATGGCGCAGGGTGGGTATCCGATGAGGCGAGCGGCCCATCCTGGCCGATGCCTCCGTGACCGGAACCGGCGTACTGCTGAGCATCCTTAACCGGTGCGCCTGGGAAGGCGAACTCATCGAGGACGAGAAAGATGACAGCGGCAATGACGATGACGGCAGAGCTAGAGATGGGACAACGATGACTGACGGCAGCGCTTCCTTGCGTAGGGCTTGGACGTGACCCGCTCGGTTCGCAGAGTTCATGGGGCTGATGGGGTTCGCGCCGGGCGCCGGCGCATCGGGGTCTACGCCGGGGCTGCGGGGATTGCCGCTGCGGCCTGGGGCGTGAAGACCTGGGCGGAGCGCGACCTATCCAGCGCCGGGCGCGATGACGGACTGCTACAACTGCGCCTGACCTACAACCCCGGCGCCGCCTTCAGCCTCGGCGCCGACCATCCCACCTTGGTGGTGGTGGTCACCGGCGTGCTGTGCGCAGCGATCGCGGTGGCAGCCTGGTGGGCCGCCGCTCACCGGCCCCCTCTGCAGCTGGCCGGACTGGCCGCCGTGCTCGGCGGAGCAGTGGCCAACCTTAGCGATCGCCTCGACGATGGCGTGGTCACTGACTACCTCCACTCTGGCTGGTGGCCCACCTTCAACCTGCCCGACGTCGCCATCGTCGTCGGCGCCGCCCTGCTCGTACTGGCCGAGTTCCGCCGGACTCCCGCCGCCGACGCCCGCCCTGACACCGCGCCCGACCGCGCCGCCCCGGGCTCCGAATCACCATGACACCCATAACCACCGTCCACCAGGTAGAGCGTCGCCATCAGCGGGAGCAGTTCCAGCGTTAGCCGCCGAACCCAAAGCTGTAGCAAACTCTCAACGCGCCGCCTACGCGCCATGGGACCTGAACGGCGTTCAGCCGCAACCAGAACGTGGTGACGCACTGTAGCCGCAGCCCCTGGGCCGCCGGGGTGCTGCGGCCGACGCGTCCTACGGCGGGCGCGTACTTCCTGGCGCTTTCCCGACCGCAGCACGATCTTGGTCTCCTCAACTGGCTGTGCTCCTCCCGGAACTCCAGCATTCGCAACGCCGCCGGCCCCTGCAGACCTGGATGCACATGGAGGTCAGGCAAGGCTACTTACAACTGCGACGAGAGCACGACGGGTACTGAAGCGCCCGCCGGTGGGGGTCCCGACGCCCACGCTGATGAGGACGCTCACGCGGACGGAGTGGCTCCCGTGAAGCAGGCCCCCGCCTCGGCAGCAACATCCGATGATGATCACGCCCACTGATGTAGGGAACCTTCGGTATCATCTCAGCGCGCCGCACGGAGACATCAGCCCCGCCCCGGCCAAGCCGTCTCAGTGCAGCCCACTGGTGCATCACCCAGGCCCATCGATGTGATCATTCACCGCCCTCTTCCGTCGTCCCGCCGGCGGCGACCAACAGCCGGCTGCGCTGGCAGGCACCACCAGCATCCCCAGGCTGCTAACAATGGGTGCGGTAAAGCCATCGGCCCGCCCGGTACCTTGCGAAAGCGCGCGGCTGTGGTCAGGTGGTCTTGCACCATCAAATTCAACAATCAGGATCGGCCGCAGCAGGCGCTGTCATCATCGATTGCCAGCAGCCTCGTCTGCCGCCTCAGCCGGTGGAGGCCTCAAGGTGCGGACGGCTCCGGTCGAGGCATGCCAGGGTGACGGCGTGCCGGTGAGGCGGCATGTCGGCGCTGGGACGAACGAGTGGCCGGTACCTGACCAGGGAGGTGGACGATGGACGGCATCAGCAGCGTCACGTCGCGCATCGCGGAGATCCAGGCGCTCATCGGCTCGCTGCAGCCGGCGGCGCCGGTGAGGGTGCTGGGCACCACCTCCGGCGCGGCCGTGAACGGGACCGCTGCCGCCCGGAACGGCCTCAGCAGCGGCGCGAGCACCGGCCGAAGCGGCGACGCGTCGGGGTTGACCTTCGCGTCGGCGTTGTCGCAGAGCATCGCCACCCGCACCAGCAGCGGGGGCCTGCTCAACGGCGTTCCCTCCGCGGCGAGCGCGGGAACGGTGAGCGCAGCGGCCGGAGGTGTCTCCTCCACGGGTGCCCGCTCGACCGTCGGCCTGCGCACCGCGGACGGAGTGCCGCTGGCCCTGGCCGGGTACGGCAACGGCAAGGTCCCCGCCGCCGCGTTGAGCAGCATCGGTCAGGGCTCGCACACGATGTGGGCACCGGCTGCGCAGGCCTACCAGCAGCTGCGCGCCGCCGCCGCCCGCGACGGCATCACCATCAAGGCCACCGACTCCTACCGCTCCTACGAGCAGCAGGTCGACCTGGCGCGACGCAAGGGCCTGTACTCCCAGGGCGGACTCGCGGCCAAACCCGGCACCAGCGAGCACGGGTGGGGCCTGAGCCTGGACCTGGACCTGAGCCCGAAGGCCTTGAACTGGATGCGCACCCACTCGAAGGAGTACGGCTTCGCGGAGAACGTGCCCCGCGAGCCGTGGCACTGGACCTTCACCCCCTGACCCACTCATTCCACCCACCCGTCGGCGTTACCGCTGCTGGGCCCGGCTCGCCCTGGCTCCTGTGCCTGCCCGACGTGCAGTCACCGGTGCGCGGCCACCGACGCGCGGCCACCCACGCGCAGAGTCGATGCGCCTACTGGGTGATCAGCGCAGGACTGACCCGCGCGGGGCGTTACCCTCCCGGCATGGAGGTGCCCTTCACCGACCCCTCTCTCAGGAGGGCTCCGGTCAGAAGCAGCACCGCTGGATGGTTCGCGAGCAGTTGCCTGCTCATCGTCGCGATCCTCTTCAGCGGGGTGGCTCACCACGCTGCCCCGCTCCCCACGCACAGCACCTTCACGACGTGGTCGGCAGCTGCCACCGCCTCTCACTCGCACGGCGCCAGCGACAAGGCCGGCGCCCACGAGGAAGTCACCTCCCATCGCCGCGGCCTGCTACGCAGCCTGCGGCATGCGCTGAGCACACGGCGCCAGCTTCGCTCGCGCAATCACTTCGCTTCCCGGCGCGATCGGATCGGGCAGGGTCACCACGCCCGCCCGCGACACCAGCGTCCACTGCATACCCGTCGCCGACTTCGGGCCTCTCGACGCCACCTCATGCTGTGTGTGCACCGCGTGTGATCAGCCGCGGCTAGCCGGCAACACTTGATGTCTGCCCGGTAGATGGGCTGTCGATTGAGCCTGATCATCGCGCCTGCAGGCACGCAGGCTGAATTGTTTACCTCAGCGCCTTGATCCGACCGCGGTAGCACGGTGATTCCGGCCGTGAGTGCACCAACGTCGGTGGCAGACACCAGTCTTTGAAGACTCTGCAGCCACCTGCGCTTGAGCCTCGATTGCGGTACCGCCGCCGAGGACCCACGTCGCGGGTGCCCTGCACCAAGGTGTTCAGCAGCCGAGGCGTCCAGCAAGCGAGGCGTCCAGCAGCGGTGTGGCCGCCGATCTACTAGCCGGTGTCAGCAGAACGGCACGCCACCACGCTGGTCACTACCGACGTTAGTCACCGCCACGCAACTGATGGCTTTTTGACCTTGCCTACTGGCGACTGCCTCCCGACTGCTGGCCGCGGCTGGCGTACGAAGGGATACCCCTGTAGCCGGGGCCGTCGCTGAATCGCCGGGCTAACTATCAGGGCTGCTGCCCATGCTTTCTGGTCGCTGCCGCTGGCTGCCGCCCAGCGCAGCCCAGCCCACCGTCGTCGCTGCGAGTCGCAGCGTCGCGCGGCAGTGCCCTCCTGTCATCGACAGTCCTTTCGAGTGCTACCCATCCAATGACACCTCGCGTTCCTCACGACCCGTCCAGGCACCTGCGCTCAGGCACTTGCGCTCAGGCGTCTCCCACCAGAAGGGCTCCACGGTGGAGGCCTAGGCGGTGGTCGGGGATCGCTCGCAGGTGTGGGGAGAAGATATGACTTACACGAACGTCAACCCACGTGATCCACAGCTCAAGCAGGGAGCATCGAGTGCTTTTACCGGCTTCCGCGCCGATATCGAAGGCTTGCGTGCCGTCGCCATCGGCTTGGTGTTCCTGTTCAATGCTCAGGTGCCGTTCTTCAACGGCGGCTTCATCGGCGTCGACGTCTTCTTCGTCATCTCAGGCTTCCTGATCACTGGCCTGCTGGTGCGGGAAGTCGAACGCACCGGGACCGTCTCCCTGGCCGCCTTCTACGCCCGCCGGGCCCGGCGCATCCTGCCCAGCGCCACCCTCGTCCTGCTCGTGACCTTGCTGGTGTGCGCGGCGGTGCTGCCGCAGGAGCGAGTGCAGGCCATCGCCCTCGATGGGCTCGCCGCGACGCTGCAGGTCGCCAACTGGTGGTTCCTCAGCTTCGACGCCTCCACTTTGGCCCCGCAGATTGCCGACAGCCCGCTGCTGCACTACTGGTCGCTGGCGGTAGAGGAGCAGTTCTACCTGCTGTGGCCGGTGACGGTGCTGCTGGTGGCCGCTCACGCCCGCCGGCGCGGGCGTGATGCGCGCCGGGCCCTGGTGATGGCGATCGCGGTGATCACTCTGGTCTCGTGGGCGCTGCACGCGGTGCTGTCGGTGCTGGCCTTCCAAGCCGCCTTCTTCTCCGGCCCCACCCGCGCCTGGCAGCTGGGCGCGGGAGCCCTTCTTGCCCTTACAGCCCCCACCGTGACCCGCTGGGCGCAGCGCCACCTCGGCGCCCACGCGGCGCAGTGGCTGGCGGGCTCAGGCGCCCTGCTCCTGCTAACCACGCCGCTGTGGTCCGCACGGTGGGGCCTGTCGATCACGGCCACCCTGGCCACGGCGGCCACCGCGCTGATCATCGCCGCGGGTGGGCTGCCCGGGGCTCCCACCGTGGTTGCCCGCCTGCTCTCCACCCCGGTGGTGCGCTTCGCCGGGCGCCTGTCCTATGTCTGGTACCTGTGGCACGTGCCCTTCCTCGTGGCCGCGGAGAGCATGGGGGTGCACTCCTGGCGGCTGCTGCTGGGGGTGGAGCTGCTCGCGGCGGTGCCGGCGGTGGCGACGATGCTGCTAGTGGAGCGACCGTTCCTCGTCTCGACGCGCTTTCGCGCCACCCGCAGTGGTCTGCTCCTGGGGGCGCTGGCCACCACGGTGGCCGGCGGCGTCGCCCTGACCCTGGCCTTGGTGTGACCTTCGCCCTGGTCTAGCCCGCACCCTAGGTCGGATCGGGTGCCAGCCTGCTCCTGACCTGCTGTGGTCGGGCTCACGTCACGGGCAGCCCCTCCTCAGCTGCGCGCATACCCCCTAGGGGTTATGGTGCCTCCGTGGTCGGCATCAGGCAGCGCGCGATGACCAGGATGGTCATCGCGCGCTGCCTGCTGAGCACCGCCGTGATGCTGGGCTTGTGCGCCATGCACGTACTCGCCGCCGCTAGCAGCATCACCAGCCTCAACCTCAAGGCCAGCAGCGCGGCGTCGTCCGCTCCTGCCGCCACCCCCACCATTGCCGATCCAGCCACCGCCACAGCCACCGACGCACCTACCCCGGCCCCGGTCTCCGCAGCCCTTCCTGCACCCGATCCCGTCATGGCCGGGCCCGGGCACCTAAGCCGTGCCGGGCTCGCAGGTGGGCTTGCGGATGGGCCCGCGGGTGGGCCTGCGGGTGGGCCTGAGGCGGGAATGGGGGCGATGGCAACAGGCTCCGGCCAGGCGGCTGGTCAGAGAACCGGCCATGTAACTGGTCACGGCCCTGGTCGTGTGGCTGGTCATGGCGGGACTTCGGTGTTGCATCAGGTGGCGGCCGGGGAGCATGACCACGGCTCGGTGAGCGACTGCGTCCTCTTCCTGGGCGCCGGTATCGCGCTGCTGGTGCTGCTCGTGGCCGCAGCCGCGGCCCGAGCCCTGCGCCCCTCCTACTGGATGCTCACCGGCTGGCCGCAAGTCCTCATGGCTTGCACCCCGTGGCGTGGGCCTCCGGTGTGGCACTGGCCACGCATCCACCTGTGCGTGATCCGGATTTAGGCCGACTACTGCGTCCCCGGCGGTGATACCGCCCTCGCTAGTCGACCCCTTGATCCTTCACATCATCAGGAGTTTGAGCTTCATGCGTACTTTCCCGTTCACCAGCACCCTCACCCTCACCGGCACCGGCACCGGCACCGGCACCGGCAGCAATGGCACCCGGGGCACCCGTCGTGGCCTTGCTCGCGCCGGCGCCCTGAGCGCTGCCGCTGTGTTGACCCTGGGGCTGGCCGCCTGCGGTGGTCAGGACAGCGGCTCGATGGATCACTCGTCGATGGCCTCGTCCTCGACGAGCTCGTCGAGTCCTGCCACCAGTGAAACGAGCGCGGCCACCGACGCCGTTGACGCCGTTGACGCCGAGCACAACGACCAGGACGTCATGTTCGCGCAGATGATGATCGTGCACCACCAGGGCGCCATCGAGATGGCTCAGATGGCCACCACTCAAGCCTCCAGCCAGGAGGTCAAGGACCTCGCTGCGAACATCGAGTCCGCCCAGCAGCCGGAGATCGATCAGATGACTTCCTGGCTCGAGGCGTGGGGTGAGCCGGTCTCGGCCGACTCCTCGACGGGCGGCATGGACCACTCCACGATGGACCCCTCGGCCGACTCCTCGATGTCCGGAACCTCCGAGACGTCGGGGATGTCGGGGATGATGACCGAGGAGCAGATGACTCAGCTGCAGAACGCCACCGGCGTCGACTTCGATCGGATGTTCCTGCAGATGATGATCGAGCACCACACTGGCGCGGTGCAGATGGCTGAGACCGAGCAGCAGCAGGGCTCCAACCCTCAAGCCCTGGAACTGGCTGACTCGATCGTGACCTCGCAGACCGAGGAGATCAGTCAGATGCAGCAGATGCTGACCACTCTGGGCTGAGTTGACGCCGCGCGGGAGCCGACCGGCTCCCGCGCGGTACCCAGCCCCGACCCGCCCCCACCTACCCCGCCCGGCCCGCCCACCCTGGCCTGCCCCGTCGTGACGCTGACCTGCAGCTCTGGCGAGCCGGGACCTGACCGTCCGGATCTTGATTGGCACGGTCTCGACTGCCTGGGACAAGGCTCGGCTAGCTCAGGCGTCGGGGCGTCACCTCTGGCGCGACCCGCCGGTGCGGCGACACTGCCCCAGCCTCCTCTGCGCTCCCGCCTGCTCTGGTCCATGCCTCCAGGTGGGCCTCTTGCCGCTGCATCTCCCGCGGCTTTGCCCTAGGCCGCCCGCAGCCTGACCAGCTGCATTTGTACCCCCTGGGGGTACTTGCCAGGATGTACCCCCTGGGGGTACAACAGAGGTATCAACGAGCTAGGAGGCGGCCATGGTCGGCTACGACACCCACAAGGACGAGGTCCTCAAGCGCCTGCGCCGGATCGAGGGGCAGGTCCGCGGCCTGCACCGCATGGTCGAGGAGGACACCTACTGCATCGACGTCCTCACCCAGGTGTCCGCGGCCACCAAGGCACTGCAGGCGGTGGCCCTGTCCCTCCTCGATGACCACCTAGCGCACTGCGTCGCCGACGCCGCCCGTCAAGGCGGTGAGGTCGCCGACGCCAAGGTGAAGGAAGCCTCCGACGCCATCGCCCGCCTCGTGCGTTCTTGATCCACCACCCCTGCGCCGACACCCCCAGCGCACCCTGCACCAGACGGCACGACACCGCTGATCTGGTCCATCCGCGAAGGAGCAATCCCGATGGCTGAAGACCTCAAGCTCACCGCCGGCCCCACCGACGTTCCGGCCTCCTCCGGGTGTGCGTGCTGCGCACCCGCCGACACGACTGGCTCCGCCACCACCCCCGTCGGGTCCTCCGCTTCCGCCTCGTCCAACGAGGGGCCCAGCGAAGGGTCCAGCGGGGGACCCAGCAAGGGAGTCGATGACGAGGGTGGCGCTGCGGTGCGTTCGTCCTACGCGGTGATTGGCATGACGTGCGGGCACTGCGTCAGCGCGGTGCGCTCCGAACTGAGTACGGTGCCGGGCGTGCGCGCGGTCGACATCGACCTCGTCGTCGGTGGCGCTACCACCGTCACTGTCACCTCGGATGCCGCACTGGAGCACGACACCGTCGCCGGCGCCATCGACGAGGCCGGCTACGAGCTGGCTGGTCAGCGTTCTTGATCCTCCTCCCCAACCTCCCGCCGCTGCAGCCCACCTCATCCCCCGCCCGCACAGCCGTCGCCACGGGTCGTGCCGTCGCGGGCTAGGCGACATGGATTGAGTGAGCTGCCTCCCCAGTAGCGAACCGTGGCACCGAACCGTGGCACTGCCCCGTGGCACCGCACCGCAGTATCGAACTGCCCTGGATCAAGGAGATCCGCATGAGTGAGCACACCACTCGCCCAACCCCAGGCGGTGACGTCGCCGCCGCTGCCTCTACCGCCGCTGCTTCCGCCGGTGCTGCCTCTACTGACGGGACCCTCGGCGCTACCTCAGCTACGCAGCAGCCCACGCCGAAGCCCATGCAACGTCAACAGCCCAAGCAGCCGGTGGCCGAGGTGACGCCCCTGCAGGTGGTGGAACTCAACATCAGCGGCATGACGTGCGCCTCGTGCGCAGCGCGTATCGAGAAGAAGCTCAACAAGATGCCCGGGGTCGAGGCCAGCGTGAACTACGCCACCGAGAAAGCACGGGTCGCCCTGCCCGCCGGTACCGACGTCGAAGCCGCCATCAAGGTCGTGCAGGCCACCGGCTACAGCGCCGCCCTACCGCCGGCTCCCCGCCCCAGCGCAACCCCGACCCACCTGCGCAGCAACGCTGCACATGGTGTGGAACATGGTGAGGAAGGTGGCGGCCAGCACGGCGAGCAGAACAGTGGGCACGACGGTGGGCACGACGGTGGGCACGACGGTGGACAGGACGAGGAGCACGGTGCAGGTGAGACACGGGCTCTGCGCCAGCGGCTGCTGATCTCCCTCGCCCTCAGCGTGCCGGTGGTGGTGCTGGCCATGGTGCCGGCGCTGCAGTTCACCTACTGGCAGTGGCTCTCGCTGACCCTGGCCGCACCGGTGGCGATCTGGGGGGCGTGGCCCTTCCACCGCGCAGCTGCCCTCAACGCCCGTCACGGCGCGGCCACCATGGACACCCTCATCAGCGTCGGGGTTCTCGCCGCCTTCGCGTGGTCGCTGTACGCGTTGTTCTTCGGCGGCGCCGGGATGGCCGGCATGCGGATGGCGTTCACGCTGCTGCCTGAGCGGGGCAGCGCCCACGCCGGGGCGGAGATCTACCTGGAGGTCGCCGCCGCGGTGACGGTGTTCATCCTCACCGGCCGCTATCTCGAGGCCCGCGCCAAGCGCAGCTCGGGAGCTGCGCTGCGCGCCCTGCTGCACCTGGGGGCCAAAGAGGTCACCGTTCTCCGCGAGGGGGCCGAGTCACGCATCGGCATCGAGCAGCTGGGCGTCGACGACGTCTTCGTGGTGCGGCCCGGGGAGAAGATCGCCACCGACGGCGTCGTGCTCGAAGGCTCCTCGGCCATCGACGCCAGCATGCTCACCGGTGAATCGGTGCCGGTGGAAGTCGGACCCGGCGCCGCCGTCAGCGGAGCCACGGTCAACGCCGGGGGCCGGCTGCTGGTGCGCGCCACCCGCATCGGCGCCGACACGCAGCTGGCGCAGATGGCGCGCCTGGTGCAGGACGCGCAGTCCGGGAAGGCCGCGGTGCAGCGTCTGGCGGATCGGGTGTCGGGGGTCTTCGTGCCCATCGTCATCGTGCTAGCCATCGCCACCCTGGCCGGCTGGCTGCTAGCCGGTGCCGGTGCGGAGGCGGCGTTCACCGCCGCGGTCGCGGTGCTGATCATCGCCTGCCCGTGCGCGCTGGGGCTGGCCACGCCGACCGCGCTGCTGGTCGGTACCGGGCGCGGGGCGCAGCTGGGGGTGCTCATCAAGGGCCCGCAGGTGCTGGAGTCCACCCGCCGCATCGACACCGTGGTGCTGGACAAGACCGGCACCATCACCACCGGGCAGATGAGCCTGACCGGGGTGCACCCGGCTCCTGGAGTCGATGAGACCCAACTGCTGCGTCTGGCCGGTGCCCTGGAGCACGCCTCGGAGCACCCCATCGCCGCCGCCATCACCACCGGTGCCCGCCAACGCCTGAGCAGCGCAAACGGCAACGCAGACGGCAGCGCAAACGGCAGCGCAAACGGCAGCGTGCAACTGCCCGCGGTGACGTCTTTCGCCTCCACCGGCGGCCTCGGGGTCACCGGTGTCGTCGAAGGGCACGCCGTCATCGCTGGCCGCGCTTCCTGGCTGGCGCAGCAGTGGTCCCAGCCTCCGCCCGTGGAGCTGTCCGAAGCCGCCGCCGCCGCGGAAGGCGAGGGACGCACCGCTGTCGCGGTCGGCTGGGACGGGCAGGTTCGTGGGGTGCTGGTGGTCGCCGACACCGTCAAGACCTCCAGCGCCGTCGCGGTGGCGCAGATGCGCGAACTGGGTCTGCGCCCGGTGCTACTGACCGGTGACAACGCCCGCGCCGCCCGCGCGGTCGCCGAGCAGGTCGGCATCGACGACGTCATCGCCGAGGTCCTGCCCGCCGGCAAGCTCGACGCCATCACCGCCCTGCAGCGTCAAGGTCGGGTGGTGGCGATGGTCGGTGATGGCGTCAACGACGCCGCCGCCCTGGCCGGTGCTGACCTGGGCATCGCCATGGGTACCGGCACCGATGTGGCCATCGAAGCGTCCGACCTGACCCTGGTGCGCGCTGACCTGCTCGCTGTCGTCGACGCGCTGCGCCTGTCGCGCAGGACACTGTCCACCATCAAGGCCAACCTGTTCTGGGCCTTCGCCTACAACCTCGCCGCCCTGCCGCTGGCGATCGCCGGGTTGCTCAACCCCCTGGTGGCCGGTGCCGCCATGGCCTTGTCCTCGATCTTCGTGGTCACCAACAGCCTGCGCCTGCGCCGCTTCGCCCCCACCACCTCCCGCGCCTGATCCCGGCAGGTCCCGTGTGGATCAGCCCGACACCACATCGAGCAGCCGTTCATCGAGAACCCGTTCAGGGACCAGTTCGAGTACCGGCCAAGTACCAGTGCGACGACCAAGGCGCGAAGCCACGGCACCTTCCGAAAACTCACCGAGGGAGAAGTCATGCCCGACCCACGGCACCAGCACCACCCCACCACCGCAGAGCCCACCCTCACCCACCACGCGGACATGAACCACGTCAGCGCGGGCCACAGTGGTCATGGCGGGCATGGTGCCCATGAGGGCCACGGGGGCCCCGGCTCCACGTCGTGGGCGATGGCTGCGCAGGCCACACTGCACTGCCTCACCGGCTGCGCCATCGGCGAGGTCCTCGGCATGGTCATCGGCACCAGCTTGGGCTGGCACACCGCCGCCACCGTGGCCCTGTCGATCACCTTGGCCTTCATCTTCGGCTACGCGCTGACCATGCGCGGCGTGCTCAAGGCCGGCGTCGGCTTCCGCACCGCCCTGAAAGTCGCCCTGGCCGCCGACACCATCTCCATCGCCGTCATGGAGATCATCGACAACACCGCCATGGTCGCCATCCCCGGCGCCATGCACGCCGGCATCGGCTCGTGGATCTTCTGGGCCTCACTGGCCGGCGCGCTGGCCTTGGCCTTCGTGATCACCACCCCGGTCAACCGCTGGATGATCAGCCGCGGCAAGGGCCACGCCGTGGTCCACGCCTACCACCACTGAGCAGCACCAGCGCCTGGGCCGGCGCTACCGGTTCCACGGCACAAGTTCCACGGCACAAGTTCCACGGCACAAGGTCCACGGCACAAGGTCCGGTGCTGCCTGCCCTCTCTCATCCCCGTCCCCACAGCCGGTGCCGGCGCCGGTGCCGGTGCCGGTGCCGGTGCCGGTGCCGGTGCCGGTGCCGGTGCCGGTGCCGAGCTAAACCGACGCAGAACGAGCCGAGAAGGACTGATGACTACACTCTCCCGCCCGCGAATCCGGGTCCCGCTGCGGGCCGCCACGCTCAGCGCTGCGCTCCTGCTGGCCGGTTGCTCCAGTGCCGAGCCGGCAGTTGATCCCGCCGCCGTGGAGCAGCACGGCGGCGACGTCGAGGGCGGTGAGAGTCAGCACAGTGAGGGTCAGCACGATGGCGGTGACGCCGTCACCTTGCCCAGTGCTCACGTGCACGGCGTGGCCGTCAACCCCGCCGACGGCCAGGTACACCTGGCTACCCACGACGGGTTGTTCCGCTTCGAGGAGTCCGGTCCGGTGCGGGTGGGGCCGGTCATCGACCTGATGGGCTTCACCGTCGCCGGCCCGGACCACTTCTACGCCTCGGGCCACCCCGGTCCCGGCGTGGACCTGCCCCAGCCGGTGGGCCTGATCGAGACCACCGATGGCGGGCGCACCTGGCAGGCGCTCTCGCGGCAGGGAGAGTCGGACTTCCACGCCCTGGCCGCCTCCGCCGGCGGCGTCGTCGGCTTCGACGGCACCCTTCGCTTCAGCTCGGATGGAACGACATGGAACGTCCTGCAGACGCCCGTGAAGCCGTATGCCGTGGCCGCATCCCCTGACGGCGCGGTGCTTCTCGTCACCAGTGAGGCTGGTCCCGCCCGCTCCACCGACGCCGGCATCACCTGGTCGGTGCTTCAGGAAGCACCGCTGCTGCAGCTGGTGGACTGGGCCGACGGCGCCACTGTCGCCGGGGTGAGCCCAGAGGGGACGGTGGCGATGAGCACCGACGCAGGCGCGACGTGGAGCGTACGAGGGCGTGTCACAGGAGCACCGCAGGCGGTAGGTGCCGACCTCCAGCCTGACGGCTCGATGCGTTTGCTGGTCGTCACCGAAGAAGGCGTGCACGAGTCCCGCGACGGCGGGGCAAGCTTCAGCCCGGTTCCGTTGTAGGGACGAACGCGGAACGGGGACACAGTGCACCGATCAGCCACTGTCGCCGTCGAGGCGTCGGTGAGTCGGTGGCGTCAGCCACGGCGTCCAAGACGGCGCGAGGGTGCTCAAGGAGCGGCTCAGCGACGGTCAGCTGCGCCGACTCGCCCCTAGATCTCAAGGGGCGACAGAGACCCCAAGGCTCGTGGTGACACGTGCGTCACAGAGCTCAGCTCCGACCGAGACATGTCACACATGAGCTGACCTGCAGAAATAGCAGATACCCATGGATAACCGACCACCTGATCCTCTACATCCGCCTCACCGACCGGCAGGCCCCCGCCACCGTCTGAGCGCGCCCCTCAAGCTCACCCACACACCTCACGCCCCGAAGGCCGCCGCGTAGACCTCGTTGACGCTGGGCGGCAGCTGACCACTGACGCGCAGCAGGACGTTGCCGCGCACATGGTGGTACTCACTGCCCAGCAGGGTGTTGCCCTTCTGCAGAGCGGCGATGTAGTCCGCGCGGGCTTGAGCATCAGCCGGGGTGGGCCACACCTCCAGGACGGCACCGAGGTCGATGCCTCCGGTGCCGGCGGGGTCGCTGGCGCGGGAGTCGGTGAGGCTCGCTGCGGCGGTGTAGCCGTTGGGCCGGCCCAGCAGGTCGTTGGGGTCGCTGGTCTCGTCGTAGATCAGCGCGTCAGTGATCTCGGGGACGCCGGTGCGCATCTGCTGGACGAGGTCAGGCAGCTCGGCGGCGGCGGTCTCGACAGTGGCGGTGTCACCGCTGCCGCTGGCCGGGTTGCTGGGGTTGCCGGCGCTGCTGGAAGCCGACGACGGGCTCGCAGATCCACTCGAGGAGGTGGTCGCTGAAGGGCCGGTCGACGAAGCCGGACCCGCCTCGTCACCAGACCCGCCGCCGCAGCCGGCGAGCAGCGCCGCCGCCCCGACAGCGCCAACCAGACGAAGAAGAGTCCATGCGGGCTTCACCCGGGCAGCATGCCTGTCCTGTCGTGGGAGTTGGTAGGCGGGCTGGACCGCGCGGGTGGTCCTGGTCAAGGCCTGGTCACCCCGGGCCGAGATGACGATCATGCGGTTCGAGGACACCGGCAAGGCCGCGGTGCGCGGGGGGACGGGTGGAGCGGGGCCCCACTACGGCCTGCCAGCGACGAGCAGCGACCTGCACGAGGCACCGCTGGAGGGTGTGCGGCTGCTGCCCACCGACCCCCGCGACATGGTCCCCTCCGCCGTGCGCTGGGCCCGCGCGATCCGCACCCTGATCCGCACCATCCCGCGCGCGCAGCTCCAAGCCCCTTCCCGCAGCTCGCTGCAGGCGGTGGTGTGGGTGCTGGCCGCGGCCGCCGACTACGAGAACCGCATCCCGGCCGATCACACCGCGGCCGTGCTCGCCCGGGAGGCCGGTGTCGGGGACCGCGTCTGGCAGAAGCGGACCGCGTGGCTGCGTGAGCAGGGCTGGCTCATCCACGGCCCCGGTGGGCAGAGCGACGGCTGGCAGCTGACCACGCCGTGACCCAGACCCAGACCGAGCTGCAGCCCTCCATGCAGTCCCAGCCGTCTGTGCCGGGCTACCGGCCGCACCGGTCGCACCGGTCGCAGGCCCAGCGTCACGAGCACACCGCCGCGGTCGCGATGCGGCGCACCGCGCCGTGGACGCCGCTCGAGGACGAGGAGCTGGCTGCGTGCGTCAGCGCCGATGACCTGGAGGCGTTCGCGCTGCGCTGGTCGCGCACCTTCCGCGCCGTGGAGCAACGCCGGCGCCGTCCCCGCCCACCCCGCAACGCTGCTGTCCGAACCGGCACCGGCTGGGTCTAAGACCTATCCCGCAGGAGCATCCTGCGGGCTGCGCCGCGGGGCCAGCGGGTCTGCGCGGCGGAGTCAGTGCGGCGAGGTCTGCGCACGCCCGGCGGCGGCGGTCAGCCCGTCGCAGCTGGCCTCACCGGGCGCGACGATGATCTCCGGCGGGACCCACACCTGCACCTCACCATCGGGCAGTCGCCGGCCAAGTAGGCAGTCACGGGTGGGGGCTGCGGCACGGCGCGGCCAACGCGGGCGACATCTCGTGGCGTGGCGCGGGCATGCGGGTCATCCCGGCGTGGTTGAGTACGGCGCCCTGCTGAGACGGCGGCCTGGGGAAGCCGGGCCGACCTCGGGGCGGACAGCGCAGAACGTGACGAGAGGTACCGATGGCGACCGACTACGACGCACCGCGCAAGACCGATGAGGACCTCGACACCGACTCCATCGAGGAGTTGAAGGCCCACCGCACCGACAAGGCAGGCTCCTCCAGCGTTGACGAAGACGAGGCCGACACCGCGGAGGGCTTCGAGCTGCCCGGGGCGGACCTCTCAGGCGAGGAGCTGACGGTGCGGGTCCTGCCGCGCCAGCAGGATGAGTTCACCTGCACCAGCTGCTTCCTGGTCAAGCACCGCAGCCAGCTGAACGCCGCGCAGAGCGACGCCGACGGGCAGCTGATCTGCAACGACTGCGCCGACTGACACGCCGCCGCGGCCGGCCGGCCCTCTAGCTTCGCTCGCTCGTCACCTTCAGCCGCTCGTCACCACCTCGCCCGGATCTGCGAGTGACGTCGGCGGTGCCACGCACCAAGGACGAGGGAGGTGATGCTGAAGGCGACGGCAGCGACCAGCCACACGACGTCCTCGAGGATGGTGCCGCTGGTTCCGGTCTCATCGGCGCGGACGCCGCCCTGGTAGGTCAGGACGACCCAGACGACAGCGAGCCCGGCGCCGGCGAGGGCGACCGTTGCGGGTCGCCGTGGCGGTGTGGTCAGGGCGAACACGACGGCGATCAAGACGGTGACACCCCCTGCCATCAGGCAGGCCAAAGTCAGCAACGCCGAGAAGGAGTCCACACCGTCAGCATCGTCGGGAACGGGTGCAGCCGCGGCACTCCCTCCTGATCTTCACCGGGCCTGCTGACCGGGGACACAGGCGCCAAAGGGTGACCCTCATGGCATCGCGTGCAGCTGCAGCGCGCGGACGCTGACCCCGCGCGGGCCGGTGCGGCGCACCTGCCCGGTGACCAGCAGCAGAGAGGCTCGGTAGAGCAGGTGGTGGCTGGTGGTCTCCTGCACGTCGGCGAAGACGGTGACGTCCACGCAGCCGGTGCCATCGTCCAGGGTCAGGAACACCACCCGACGCCCGGAGCGCACCGGTGGGGTCTGGGTCGCCACCCGCACGCCGGCGACGAGGACGTCGACGTCGGTGCGTACCTCCAGCAGCCGCTCGGCTGGAGTGAAGCCGCGTCGGCGCAGTTCGGGCAGGTGCGGGGTGAGGATGTGCTGCTGCAGGTCCATCCCGGTGCTCGCCAGCTCGGTGCTGACCTGCTGCTCCGGGGTCGGTGCCAGGTGACCGGCGGGGGCGCTGGCCAGGTCGAGGTCCCCCAGGGGCAGGACGAGCTGGCCGGGGTGCCAGCCGGCGAAGCGTCCTGCCGGCCGGGCTGTGGCGCGCGCCGTCGCTGGCCGGGCCGGCGCCATGGTCTGGATGGCCCGGGTCGCGGTCAGGGCGGTGCGCTGAGGGCTCGTCACGGCAGCATCCGCGGTCAAGGGCGCTGGGGAGACTCGAGGCTGCGGCAGGGACCCGCTCCCGGCGCCGACCCCGGGGGCGCGTCCCGCCTTCGACCGTGTGCTGATCTGCTGCAGGTGGGCCAGCAGGTCCCCCCGGGTCAGCACCCGCCCACTCCCCTGCCCGCTGCCGTGGCTCGAGCGGTAGGTGACCCCCGGTCGTAGCGACGCACCCAGCACGGGGTCCAGGCCGGCGAGGTCGTCGAGGGCTCCGAGGCGGGCCAGGCGGATGAGGGTGGGGCGGCGGGGGCGGGCCCGGTCGCGGAAGTCGCCGACGTCGGCGAAGGGCTGCGTGGCCACGATGCGCTCCACCTCCGCGGCGTGCAGGTCCTTGACCACGGTGAGCGGGGGGCGGATCCCCCACCGCCGCTCCCCACCGGCTGATTGGCCGGTGGGAGCCGGCAGCTCGGCACGCCAGACGTCGGTGGAGGTCTGGACGTCGACGGGCAGGATGGCGATGCCCAGGCGTCGGGCCTCGGCCACCAGCAGCCGGCGGGGGTACATGCCGGGGTCGTGCTCGAGGAGGCCGGTGAGGAACTGCACCGGGTAATGCGCCTTCAGCCACGCGCTCTGGTACGTGATCGCGGCGAACGCCGCGGCGTGGGCGCGCGCGAAGCCGAACCCGCCGTGGGCGGCGATCAGCTTCCACACCGCGTCGACGACGTCGCGGGGGTAGCCGCGGGCGGTGGCGGCGGTGCGGAAGTCCGCCTCGACCTCGACGCGGGCGTCGGGGTCGGACAGGTGGCGGCGCCACACGTCGGCGCGGGCCAGGCCACAGCCGGTGAAGACGTCGAGGATGCGCATGACCTGCTCGTGGAAGATGACCACCCCGTGGGTCTCGGAGAGGATCGGGGTCAGGTCCGGGTGCGGTAGGCGGCGGGGGCCGCCGGTCGCGACCCAGCCGTGGTGGCCTTCCAGGAACGGGGAGATCATGTCCCCGGCCATCGGACCGGGGCGGAACAGGGCGACGTCGATGACGAGGTCGGAGAACGCCCGGGGCTGGAACTTCCCCAGCAGTTCGCGCTGGCCGGGGGATTCGATCTGGAACACGCCGAGGGTGTGGGTGGAACGGATCAGCTCGAACGTGGCGTGGTCGTCGAGGGCGATGGCGTCCAGATCGGGCACCGCACCCGGCGCCGTGGGCTCAGCGCGAGGCGCGGCGGCAGGCGGGGCTTCGGTGGCCGGGGCCCGGTAGGCATGGACGAGGTTGGCCAGCGCAGGAAGGCCGGCGGCTGGAGCAGTTGCAGCGGTTGCGGCGGGGTTCGCCGACGCCGGAGTGACGTGAGCTGGCTGCATGTTCTCGGGTACGGCGGCGGTGCGCTCGATCTCGGTGAGGGTGTACGCGATGGCGGACTGCATCCGCACCCCGAGAACGTCGAGCTTCAGCCAGCCCATCGGGTCGATGTCGTCCTTGTCGAACTGGCTCATCGCCATGCCCTCGATCCCGCACGCCTGCACCGGAGTCCGGGTCAGCAGGGACGCGTCGGAGAGGATCACCCCGCACGGGTGCATCGACAGGTGCCGCGGTAAGCGGTCCAGGGTGGCGGTGACGTCGACGAGCAGGTCCAGCTGCCGGTGACTGCGCACCAACTCGGCGAGCTCACGCAGTTCCGGCAGTTCCGCCATCGCTTCCCGGACCCGGGAGGCGGACACCCCGCGCAGGCTGGCGGCGACTTCGTCGACGACCTCGGGTTCCACCCCCAGGGCGAGACCGGCGGCGCGGACCGCGCCGCGGGCGCGGTAGGCCTGGGTGGTGGCCATCAGAGTGACGCGTTCGGCACCGAAGCGATCCCGGATGGCGCGGTAGATGTCGTGGCGGCGGGCGGACTCCACGTCGAGATCGATGTCGGGCAACGTCTCGCGGCGATCTGAGATGAAGCGCTCAAAAAGGAGGCCCTGGTCGAGGGGATCCACGTTGCTGACCCCGAGCAGCCACAGCAGGACGCTGCCGACGCCGGATCCGCGGGCAGTGGCGCGCACCCCGAGGCCGTGGATGAGGCGGGTCGCCTCGCTGACGGCGAGGAAGTAGGTGGCGTAGTTGAGGCGGTCGACGACGGCGAGTTCGGCCTGCACCCGCTCCTGCACCGCCCGCACCTTGGCGAGGCTCGCGCCGGGGTGGCGACGGCCGATGCCGGCGTCGGCGCGAGCGCGCAGCATGCCCAGCGCCGCGGCGTAGCCGTGCGGGTCCCCGGCGGAGGTGGCCGCGGCGTCGATTCCCAGGACCGCCGGTTCGGGCACCCGCGCCCTCCCCCACCCCAGATCCCTTTCAAGATCCAGGCGGCAGCGCTCGGCGAGCGCGGCGGTGCGTTCCAGCAGTCCGCCGGCGTGGTCGCGACCGCGGTGCTCGACGCCGGCGGCGGTGGCGATCTCTCGGGCCAGGTCTTCCATCAGGTGTGGGGGTTTCAGCCAGGCCTGGGCGTTGGGCGACAACGCGTGCGCGGCGTGCAGCTCCTCCAGCCCGCGCAGGGCGGCGACGGCGTCGCCGACGTCGGCGGTGGGGACGTCACCGGGATGCAGGAGCCGGACGGCGTTGCTTAGCACGGTGGGGATGCCGACGGCGGCCGCAGCCCGCAGCACCCGGGCGGTGACGCCGACGGAGGCCGGGTGGCCTTCGCGGGTCAGGTGGCACACAACCTCCACCGCGAGCGCCGAGGCGGGCAGGAGCCGGGTCCAGGCCTCCCAGGCGTCGATGACCTCGCGCATGCGCCCGGTAGCGAGAGCCCGGCCGAGGTCGGTGCCGGGTCCGAGAAGGACGGTGGCGGCGGGGTCGTTGCCGGCGGCTGGGGCGAGGGCGGCGACCAGGTCAGCGGGAGTGAGGCTGGCTGTCGCGGCACTGGCGCTAGGGGTGGTGTTGGTGCGGTGGGCGGCGGTAGTGGCTCGGCACAGCGCGGCCCAGCCGGCCCCGTGGGTGTGGCCATGGGCGAGAACCACCACCCGCCCCGAACCAGCGCTGAAGCCGGAACCAGTGGTGCCCGGTTTCGAGGTCCGGGTGGAGTCGCGCCGGGTGCTGGAATGCAGGGCGAGGTCTACACCGGCGATGGGGTCAATACCGGCGAAGCGGCAGGCGCTGACGTGCTGGATCAGCCCGGCCATCTGGCCGCGATCGGTAAGGGCCAGAGCGGAGGCCCCGGCGCTCGCGGCCGCCGCGGCCAAGGTGGCGGGGTCAGTGGTGCCGTGGTGGTGGGAGTGCCCGCTGGCGACGTGCAGGTGGGTGAACGGGGTGCTCACGGCGGTTCACGGCTCCTCGGCGCTGAGGACGTGCCAATCGTCGCCGGCGCGCAACACGTCGACGACGATCGTGGCCGGTTCGAGCCCTGGGTGCTCCGGCTCGAGGTCATCGAGGTCTTGAGACCCCTCGTCGAAATCGTCGAAGGCGTCTGTGTCGAAGCCACCCCCGAAGTCACCTTTGTACCCGCCGCGTGCCCCGTCCCCGCCGGGCTGTCCCGGCTGCATGTCGGTGGGGACCTTGCGCAGGGTCGGAGCGGGCGGAGGGACCTCGGCGTGCAGGCGCCAGCGTTCCTGATCGACCAGGGCGAGGGCCTGGTCGAGGTCGAGGCGGCGTTGGGAGCGCCACCAGGGGATGACCGGGCGTTCGTGCCAGCGCACGGCGTGGGTGACCGGCAGCAGCAGGCCGCGCCAGCGCACGGCGGTGGGGCGGCCCACGTCGACCACCACGATCACGTCAGAGGAGACGTCGGAGACCGGTCGCTCGGTGTGCCCTTCCCAGCTGTCGTCGTCGGGGGCGTACTCGCCAGCGGTAGCGGGCATGAGCCTCCCCCTCAGCTAGATCGAACACCTGTTCGATCAGCACTGTAGGGGGTAGCGCCCGATTTGCGCCCACCATGCGTGCCCGGTCGGACCAACGACCCAGTACCGGGGGCGCCTTGAGGCCTTCCGTGTCGTCGTCCTGGCATCGTGGCGCCCATGTCGAACCTGCTGGCGCACCTGCCGCTCGGCCCCCAGAGCATCGGGGAGGACCCGCCTCAGGATGGGGAAGCCATCGACCGGCGGTCCCTGCCCTACCGGCTCAACCAGGCCTTGAACACCTTCCAGATCGGCTGCTTGCGCGGCGCAGAAGGCTCTCCCGAACCACACCGCCTCATCCACGCTTCCTTCATCGCCTACCTGGCGCGCCAGCTCGGTGCGACGATCACCGGCGAGGAGCTGCACGAGATCCGTGAGGGGCGGCAGCTGGAGGCCGACCCGCGGCAGCTGCAGCTGGTCGCGGACGTGCTGTGCGTACCGGGCTGGGTGCTCACCGAGACACCGCCACCGGGACGGCGCGTCGTCCTGGCCGCCGGGTCCGGTGACTGGCGGGCGACGCTAGTCAGTGACGACGGCGGCGCGCGCCTGAGCACCGCCGCCGTGCGGGAACTGACCCAGTGGATCAGGAGCTTGCCCAAGGAAGAGGTGAGCAACTCCCTGCTCCCGGTCGTCCTGCAGAGACTTTCCCAGGGACCGGGCGTGGAGGGGCCCAGCAGCGACAAGCAGGCTCCGGAGTCGCCTCAGGCGTTCTTCGACGACGTCGTGAGGCTGGTGCAGGCGCACGCGCCGCGAGCGCTCGCCGACGACCATTCGGCGGTCGACGAGTCCGCGGCTCACCCCCTTCCGTGAGTGCGAAGTCGCCCAGGCGGTCTGGGAGTGGCATCTCGTAGGACGTTGGTACCAGTCCTGCATCAGGACACCAGTGACACCGTCGGTCTTGGTGGTAACACCTTTCAAGCCCCCGGATCTGCGGGTGAAGGGCGTTCGTGCCTGCAAGCGATGCACCTTCGACTTGCCGTTCGAGTAGTCGATAACCGGGCCGACACCCAGTTCGCGATGAGCGGGTCGTTCGATCACCGCATCGGCCACCGCGGGGGCGCCAGAGCGCCTAGGGTTGCCATCCATGAGCGGCGTTGACACATACCGTGGCATCGCCTACCAGCACGCGCAGGCGGTCCTGTGCGCGCTCGACGTCCTAGAGAGTGACGCATTCGCGGCGATCCGGGTCGAGGGTGTCGAAGACGTAATCGACATCGAGCTGCTCGACGCGCACGGGAGGGTCGCAATCGGCAAGCAGGCGAAGGTCCGGTCCGACGACTACACGTGGGCCAAGGCCGACCTGATCGGGCTGCTCCGTCGGTGGGCGGCGGTCGACGCGCCGAATGGGGCATCGTTCCAGTTCGTGACTGACGGGCGCCTCGGGCCCTCCGGCGAGGAGGTCAGGGACGCCCTGACGCAGGCGGCGGTGGGCGATCGTGGCCCGCTGGCGGAGCTACTGGGGGACGCACCCGACGGAGACACCGTCCGCAAGGCAGCCCGCGCCACGGTGGTGCAGGACCCGGGCGGTCTCGGAGCACTTCTCGCCAGGGCCGAGCGACAGGTCATCGCGCTGCTCCCGACCGCAAGGTCGGCGGCCGACGCGATGGAGCAAGCGAAGTCCGCTGTCGATGCACTGTTCCGGTTGCTGCTGGACCGCGCGTGCCGGCCTGACTCAGCAGACCGCGTGGCCTCCCGGCACGAGATCTGCGTAGCGCTCGGGATCCCTCCGAGCGCGGCGGCCGTGGTGCCGTGGGCTGGCCAGATGCGTGATCAGTACCTCGCGGCCGTGGCCGCACAGGGTTTCGCCGCGGCGGTGCCCACACGACTTCGATTGGAGGTGTCGTCCGGTACCGCCGAAGAGGTGGGCATGGACGCGCTATTGGGCGACGGGCTGGCGCCGGCTGCCGTCGCTGGGCCGACCGGCGCCGGGAAGTCCACCGCGGCCCGCGAACTCCGGGCCATGGGCGCCGCGCAGGGCCGAGTCGTGGTCGTGGCGCACGCGGAAACGTACATCCCCGGCCGCATCGACGCGCTCACCGCTGACGCCGTGGCCGACGTCTTGGGCCGTGACGTCCCGACGCTGACCGGCCGGCAAGTCCTTGCCGAGCCGGGCACGGTCGTCGTGATCGACGGTGTCTCGGAGGTCCCCGAGCCGGTTCGGGATGCCCTCGCCGAGGATCTCCGGACGCCGGTCGCGACCGGGCGGGGGGCGCGCCTTGTGCTGCTAGGGCGTGGGCTCGCCGCTGTCCGCTCAGTCCTTCCGGCATCATCCACACCATCCCGGTTCCGCCTCGAGCCGTTCGGGCGGGAGCGTCGGAGGGCCCTCGCCGAGATCGCCCTTAGGGGCGGCGACGACGCAGTAGAGGCCGATGTCGTCCTCGCGCAGGCGGAGGCATCGCTCGGCGACGCAGCCGGGAACCCCATGTTGCTCGAGATGACGCTTGGCCTCATCGTGTCCGGGGTCGCGTTCGACGACCGGGCGGCGGTGTACGGAGCGGTCCTCGATCAGCTCGGGGAAAAGGCGGGCGTCGCCGGGCTCGGGATTGCGCAGGTCCTGCTCGGTGCGTGCTTCGCGAGACTCCTCGATGAGGACCGCCGCTACGCCGATCCCTACACGTGGCGTCGCTATTTGATGGAGGAAGCGAAAGCGCAGGCCGACCTGATCGGACCCATCGACGCAAGCGCGATCGACGACGCCGCCCGCAGGTCGGGGCTGATCGTTCGGCTCGGCCATGCCGAAACCGTCGCCGCGGTCCACGACTCCTTTGCCGACTACCTCGCAGGGCTGGCCCTGGCGCGCGGAGCCGTCGCATTCCCCACCGACGTGAAACCCGGCGACGAGGAGCGACTGGCGTTCGCAGCACAGGTTGGCGGGATGGATCGCACGCTCGCCGAAGCCGTAGCGGAGCGCCTTCCATTCGCGCTACCGCGGTTCGGTGCCCTCGATCGGCGCCGCCCAGGAGCCGATGCACCGGACGAGGTGTCTGCGGTCCTGCGCGCTGTCGTCCCGGAGGGTGTGGCAGCTGGTGTTGACCTGTGGCGCCACACCGACGGTCGCGTCGTCGCGTTCAGCCGACCGGACAGCGGTGGCTGGCTCTCCGACATGGATGCACGCGCGGCGCGCTCCTCTAGGCCTTGGGTGGTTGGGGAAGCCGGACCTGTCGACCTCGCAGTCCGGCTGTGGCGTCAGTGGCTCCTCATGCAACTCGCAGGCAACAACGGCGTCGGTCGGCCGCACCCTAGGACCGCGGAGGAAGCTCGCGATGCTGTGGCAGCGCACGTAGCTGAGACCGCCGCGGAGACCGACCGGCTCGTTCGCGTGGCGGTGCGAGCCGAGCACCGCGCTGTCGTTGCGGCCGAGATCGGCCCGATGGGCCTCACCGGACAGGTACACCCTGCGCGGGACGGCCTGTTGCGTCGCGGTCCCGACTGGTCAGTCGTCTACACCCCAACCGAGGGAATCGACATATCCATTGCTGATGAGCCTTTCGTCGGCGACGACTACCGTTCGCGCGCGGCTCTCGACTCGATGATTGACAGCCCCGCATCGGCTAAGGCAGCGGAACGAGTAAGGAAGGCGATCAACAAGATGGCCGGAGGGCGGTGGCTGTGATGCCGACACCCGACAACGAGGCGGCGCTGTGGCATGCGGTGGCAGAGATGGCAGCGGTCTGGGGAGACCTGCCGGTGGTTCGCCGCTTCGCCGAGCAGCTACCGCGTAACGCGCCCCAGCGCAGGCTCGGGCTCCCAGGCCTGCTTCAGCACGTCACAGCCTGCGGCGGGATGGTCGCAAGCCACCCGATGAGGCTAGGCACGAACGTGCCCCCGATGCTCTCCCTTGTGCAGGGCCTCGTCGCGCCGCCCGTCGGTCCGGAAGTTCTAGATCCGTGGCTTGAGGACGCGAGCCGCGTCGAGGGGGCCCACCGCGTCACCGTCGCATGGTTGCGGTCTCGGCTCCCCGGATACCCGCAGCTCCCGGCCCCGCAGCTCGCGCAGGGAACCCCCCTAACGACCGATGAGTTCACGTACCGACTCCCCTGGACTCGGCAGGAGTTTGCGGCCGGGTTCCAGTTCCAGAACCCGCCTTTTGAACCGCTGGAAATTCTCGGGGCCACAAAGAATGAGGCCGTACGTGCGGGCGATACGACCCGCCGGCTCGCACTGGCACTTCTTGAGACAGCGCCGTGGCGTCAGTTGCGCGACGCAGAGCGAGCGCTCTTGCCACCCCACCGCGCAGAGCTCCGCTCGACCCGTCAAGCGATTACCCAGGCGACTCGGCCAGCACTCATCGACGCCCACGAGCCGGACCGCGCTCTCCCGCGGGACGCCTACCGCCAACAGGTGGTCGTCAAGGCTGTAGGCGCCCTGTCTGGGCCCGCCCGTGAGTACGCGGACGCTTTCGACGCTGCAGACCGTCTCATCGAGCTTGTCGCTAGCGACGTCTTCGGTCAGCTTGCCATCTACGGCACCATCGGCCTTGCTGGCGTCAGCGAGCTCGACGTCCGCGGCGGTAACCATGGCAAGGTGGAGTTCACCTTCCAGGACACAGTGCACCCTGACCCTGGGACGGTCGTCTGGCTGGACGACCCGCTGTTCTCGGACGCAGTGCGCGTGACCGGCCTCAACTACAGCGGCGACCAAATCCGCGGCACACGGGCCCGGGTAACAGGCCAAGTGCTGGGCGGGACGGCGGGCGTGTTGCCCCGACCCAAACCGTGACGACGCGGTCCCCGAACAACCTGAAGCTAGTACAAGTCAAGCTGGCGGAGCACCTCCGGCCTCGGGAATGCTCGAAAGACGGACCTGAACAACCCTGCGGCCTAGGCCACACCGCGCGCGACGTCACGCCCATGACGGGCTGTGTGCGCCGTCGTTGCGGCTGACACCCGCTCCATTCTGCGACTGTCACCGATGTCCTACGACATGACAAACCTGGTGGCCTTCACCCGCCTGGGCAGTCCGGATCGTTAGGCACGCCCATCGACTGGCAGTTCGGCGACACGATGCGCGGCCCATCGGACGTGACGGCCGGCTGCGGCGCCGGCAGCGACCGCACGCCCGCGATGTCGAACACCCACGTCCATCCGCAGTAGATCAGCGCGGCCACGACGAAGAAGGTCAGCCACCGGCCACGTCGTAAGCCGCTGAGCACCACGCCCACCATGGGGATGCCGACACCTGTGACAATCGCCCACCACTCCCAGCGGTTCGCCTGCTCCGCGCTCTCGGCACTCAGCGATGCCCCGAAAAAGGTCAGCCGGGACATGACGGCTTGGACCACGAGAAAGGCCGGCACGACGAACCACGCCACCGCCAGCAACGCCAGACCCAGCGAGCGCTGTCCGTCCTCGGCACCGGACCGCTGACTAGCCACAAGCGTGGATCGTACTGCGGCCAGGACGATTCGGGCGGATACGCAACCGCCGGAGATAGCGACCCGCCGGCCTGATGAGGCACCTATCCCAGGGCGCTCCTGCCTTCACCCGCGAGCGCCGGGGCCTCCAGATCCCGGAGATCAAGAGGGGCGTGTGCATCGCCCCCGAAGGGACGGGGGCCTCGCGCGGGAGTGGCTTCTGGTGCCTGCGAGCGGCGGGGGCGCAGACGCGAACGCAGTGACGCCAGGAGCAGCGGCGGGGTGAACAGCGCAATCGGGTGTGACATCAGGTGCGTCACGGCCTGCATGACGTCCGCGGCCCGATCATTGCCCTGGCCAGCAAGGCGGGCCACCTCCGAACCCCACCATCCGACGACCGCCTCGACCGGGCGTGCGCGTTGGGGAGTGGTGAGCAGCTGACGATCCTGCGACGTCGCCATCGTCCACGGCAGGTCAGCGGTACGCGCCAAGCCGCGCTGGAGGCGACGGGTGTTCAGCCGGCCCCCCTGGGCCTTCATGAACGACCGCTCCAGCAGCAGCCCCTGGCAGGCCGCCACGGTGATGCCGGAGCCGTAGACGGGGTTCAGCGCGCAGAGAGCGTCGCCGGTCACGAGCAGCCCCGCGGGCCAACGACGCGACTTGCCGTAGTGGTGGCGGACGTTGGCGGTCTGTCGGTGGACGACGACGTCGCTGACGGGGGTCATGCCCTTGACCATGTCCAAGGCCATCGGGTCCGGCAGCTTGGCCAGGTGCTCCAGGAACTCCTCACCGTCACGGCTGGGCCGGTCCTCACCGCGGCCCACGGTCGTGACCTGCCAGTAGCCGTCCTCGACGGGACTCACGATGCACCCGCGGCTCTGCCTGGCCGAGGCGAGCATCAGGACTCCGGGCCCTGGAGGACGGGGGCTGGTGAAGCGTCGGGTGGCGTAGCCGACGCGGGCGTCGATCGTCGTAGTCGGCACCGGCGGCAGGCCGAGTCCCTTCAGCCACGTCGGCAGCCGGGAGGAGCGTCCCGAGGCGTCGATCACGAGGTCGGCGGCGAGGGAGTGCTCACCTCCAGGTGAAGAGGAATGGTCCGTCGGCTGCAGCTGGATGGTCCAGGCGCCTGACGGGTCCTGGTGCAGGGCCTGCACGCGCGTCTGCTCGAGGACCCGCACGTTGGGCAGGGCCAGGACGCGCTTCCTGATCACGTGCTCCAGCAGGGTCCTCGAGGAGCAGACCAGGGGGTAGCCGTAGTCGCCGCGTGGTGCCCAGCCGTCGGCGCTGAGCAGGGCCATGCGTCCGACCTTGAACTCCGGGGCGCCGCGCTGGATGAGCTCATCGTGCAGGCCGGGGAGCAGGTGCTCGGCGGAGAGCAGTCCGCGGTGCAGCAGGATGTGGGTCTGCTCGCTCTGCGGCACCCCTCGTCGTGCTTGTGGGGTGGTCGGGATGCCGTCGCGTTCGATGATCGTCACCTGGTGACCGGCGTTCGCGGCTGCGGCGGCGGCGAACAGGCCGGCCAGGCTCGCTCCGATGACGCTGGTGCTGAGGGGCTTGGGGTGGGGCTGGGGGTGCTGCATCGTTGCCTCCGAGGTGGGGGTCGACAGCGGGCGGGGATCCAGGGCCACGTCCATCGCCATCACTCGACCATCTCAACGAAACCGGCGGTGCCGGCTTCGAGAACGTCGTGGTCTTGAACCTCACGCCACAGCAGGCGCAGGTAGGCGACCGCCTCGTCCACGTCACGAGGGCTGAGCGTTAGAACCGGCGTCGCCTGCGAGGAGATGCCGCGCTCGTCCCGCAGGTCCGACCCAGCGGTGTGGAACTGCAGGGCGGCGCTCGCGGACGCTGCGTCGGCACGTGCGTTGCGCTGCAGCGGCTTCTCTGTGATCTGACGCCACCACCGGCTCGCCAGGATAGGTGCGAACCCGCCGACGACCGACAGGACTGATCGTGCGGCGGCGGCCGTCACGCGGCCGGTCCGCTGACGGACGGTGGACTTCGACCGGCGACCCAGGAGCTGCTCGATGCGTCGACGGGCTTGGGGGGTGAGGTCGTCCGCGGCCTGGATCAGCGCCTCCATGATGTCGCTGGCCATGCGGGCGCGCTGGGCGTACAACTCGTCACGGCTGGTCTTGGTGGTCTGGTCGGTCTCTAGCTCGTAGGCGGTTCGGTAGACGCCTTGAAGCAGCCGCCACGGCGCTCTCATCGCCACCACGTCCTCCCGCCACAGCTGCGTGAAGAACTCCGCGCTTCGGGCTCGGACGTTCTCTACGAAGGGGGCTGTGCTGGAGCCCAGGAGCAGCAGGAGCGGCGTGGCGATCTGACACGCCATCTGGGCTACCGCGGCTTGCTTCGGCGTCCACCTGGGCCGCCCCTGCATCCAGGTGTAGGCCTGCACGGTCTGGATGAGGATGACGCCCTGGTTGACCACACTGCCGATGGCGACCAGGCGCAGGCTGACCCGTACGGCCGGGTCTGGCTCGCGGCGGGCCTCGTTCCAGCACGAGAAGAACAAGGTGGCGGCCTGGAAGGGCCCGCAGATCTGCGGGCCGAGGGCAGCCACGAAGCCTGCGACGTCTGGGGAGTAGTAGGTGACGTACTCCTGCAGGTTGCGCGGCCGAGGTCGCGGCCGCTGCACCAGCCACGGCACGATGGTCAACAGCGAGCACCCGATGACCGAGGCGTGGTTGATCCGTGTGAGGCGGGTGGTCCAGCGCCCGGTCCGGCGTGGGGGCTGCAGGGTGTGGATGATCGCGTCGGTCGCGCTCATACCCGCCGCGGTCATCAGGACGGTGCTGATGACCCAGGGCACCCCCGGCGCGGTGAGTCGCTCCACCCGCTGCACGACGGGACGGACGTTGAAGAACGAAGCGGTAGTGACGCCCGCGATGGCGAACCACTGCGCCCGCTGAGCTCGGCGGCCGATGGCCACCAGGTCGTCTTCGCTGACGGTCTCGCTCGGACTGGGCTGAGCCAGGGACACAGCCCGCAGCTGCTCCGGGGTCATCTTCCCCGTCAGCAGGTCACGCAACGCGATGCCGGCTCCGACCCCGAGCACGAAGGCGCCGGCCGGAGCCCAGCCGATGACCTTAGCCAGCCGACTCATCGGTGCTCCCCCGCCGGGTGACGAACAGGCCCAGACCCGAGGCGGGAGGAAGCTCCCTCTGCTGCATCCACGGCGCCATGTAGTGCTGCAGGAGGCCGGCGGTCCACTCGACCTCTCGCTCCTCATCGTCTTCGACGTTGCAGTGGAACTGGATGGCCTTCTCGTCGTAGAGGTCAACGCCCTCGGGGAGGTCGGCGTTGACGGGCAGGTTCAGGCCGTCGAGACGCTGTTCACCATCTGCGGCCCTGACGGGGATCACCTGGGAGACGACCCGGAGCTCATCGCGCGGGGTGACGATGAGGTGGGCCAGCTCGTGCAGCAGGACGCGTTTGCCGCGCATCGAGCGCTTGGGGTCCTCAGGGATCCAGACGAGGATGCTCCGGCGCTCCGGGTCGCGGTCCACGAGGGCGGAGACCTTGGCGGGCAGGTGCAGCAGTCGGCCGTGCTGGCCTCGCTGGGTGATCTTGATGGGGCGCCCTTCCTGCTTGCGCAGGGTGGTCAGCAGGCGGCGCAGGGAGATACCAGGGTGCACACCCAGGTCCTCCAGGCGCTGCACGCACCGCTGATCGCGTGCCGCGGTGCTGTCGTCGACGCTGCTTCTTGCTGCCGGCCCGAGGGGAGACGGCTCGTCGAGGTCTCGGCCCGTGAGCTCGTCCACGCGTTGATCCCTCCAGGTCGTCGAGGCCACGTCAGCCCAGTTCGCACTGAAGGCGGCGTGGTCAGCTCTGTCCTTCTACGCGGACATCCTGGCACCGACCGGTGACGCCGCCCACTCAACTGCTTGATGCTTGAAGCAGCGTTGCGAGACGGGAGCCGCGGAACTAGCGATCCCGCGGCTCGTCCTTGCCGAAGTCCTCAGCGTCTCGAAGGGCACTGTCGATGAGTGCGTTGACCATGTTGAGTTCTCGCTGACTGAGGTTGCGCGCCCGCATAGCGATGCTGGCCACACGGTCATTTTCGAGAGCATCAAGAGTCCTCAACCGCCTGTTCATCTCTTCCAGCGTTTTGTCGTCTTGGAAGAAATACCCGGGCCACACACCGAAGATTTTCGCCAGGCATTCGATCTGCTGCATGTTGGGACTTTTTTTGATTCCGCGCCGCAGGTCGTGCAGGTAACCCACCGACAGCGCGACGCCATGCTCTTTCGCAGCCGCACTGACCTGGCGCATGCTCCATGGCTGCCCGTCAGGGCGGACCCTCAGGTTGAACAGGTACTCGAGGCGGGCCGCGAGGTTGGCCTGAGAGTCGACTGCGTACACGACCCCGTCCGACACGTTCGAGGGATCAGGCCCACCATGGGCCGAGTCCGCAGCTTGCTCGTGATCGGCAGCGGCAGACGACGTCTGGTCGGGAATGGGGTCGAAGAAGAACCCAGCTTTGACCCCAAAGAAGGCGGCCAGAGCCCGAAGGGTGTCCGCCGTCGGGTTGCGTTTGGTGCCCTCGCGCAAAGCGGTGATGTACTCGGCACTGAGCCCCTCGACCTGAATCGCAGTGGCGACCTGTTCTTCGGTGACGAGATTGCCCTCACCGTCGCGGTAGCCGCGCAGCAGATAATCGAGGGCGCGAGCAATTGTCGGCCGATCCTGGTCATTCCCGCGTTGCGCCACTGTTTTCCCCCGCCATTGTGACTTGTTCATCGGCGCCTATGACCGGTCGCGTCCATCGTCGTCGATTCTTGAGCAGCACGGTGCCGGAACCGTATCGGATCGACCTCGAGCCCACCCGTTGCAGCGACAAGCCGCCTCCACCGACCAGGGCGCCGCGGTCCACCAGGCCCGACGGGCCCACCAGGCCCGACGGGCCCACCAGCGGAGGCGGCAGCAACGTCGACTCCCTCCAAGGCGTTCGCGATGCGAACACGCAGACTAGGCGTGTGGTCCACACCATGGTTTCATAGCTCCGTGGCTCACGGAAGCAGGACGCTAGACACCGACCCAGAGTCGTCGCCGCCGGCGCGCTGAGACCGGGGCCTGCGCCGCTGAGCGGTCGACGAGCAGGCCGAGATCCGATCTGCACTCGGCAGACACCAGACCACGCCTCCTCCCCGCAGGACCAGGAAGCCCACAGTGGGAACGCCAGGAAGGATCACCGCCTCATGTCGTTGCCTACCGCGTTGCCCAGCTCATCGACGACCGGGGACCCGGCGACCGCGACGTCGGCGGCCGCAGAGCCCCTCCAGAGCGTCGCCACCCAGGGCGGGACGGCCAGCACCGCAGACTTCACCCTCGACAGCGGCGTGGCTGAGCAGTGCCGGCAGATGGTCCAGTCCATCCAGCTGCCCCGGCCGCTGACGATGCGCAACCTCATCCAGTCCGTGGCGACCCAGCTCGGCGTGCGCATCCGCGCGCACGAGCAGTCCTTGACCGACCCTGAGGTCTCAGGGGTCATCACCCAGAAGAAGTCCGGTCTCATCATCGTCAGCTGGCCCCAGGACTACGAGAAGACCCACCCCTGGTGGACGGCCCTGTGCGTGGGTCACGAGCTGGGTCACCTGATGTGCAACCACCTGGCCAAGAAGCCGCAGTACAGCCGCTGCCAGATCGGTGTGAGTGTCGCCGACAACGCCGATGAGGCTGCGGCGGAATACTTCGGCACCCTGCTGGCCGAACGTATCGAAGCGCAGGAAACCACTACCGGTTGGCGCCGGGTCATCGACCTGCGCGACCAGGACAACGTGGCAGGCAACTTCACCCGGCTGCTGCGTGGGTGACCTGGGCTCGCTCAACGTGACCGGGATCGTCTCCGTCCTGGCCGTCACAGCCCTCGCCGCCTGGCTGCTCGCCGATACCTACCGCGCTCGCGTCCACGTCAAGCGGCAACGGCGCCCCTCAGAGCACCCCGCCAGCGAGCAGCTCACCGGCAACCAGGGTGCGGGCGATGGGCGCGCCATCGACCTGCACGGCAGCTCCTCCATCGCGGTCGCCCCCGAGTCCAAGATCGCGCATCGCGGATCCGAGAACGGAACCACGGCCACGAAGCGCCGCGACAGCGGCAGCGACCAGGGACACGTCGCCGATCACCAAGCCCGACGCATGCTGTGGTGGACCGTGGGTGCCCTCACCCTGGGAGCCGTGGTTCAGACTGGCCCGATCCGCGCCGTGATCGACCAGGCCTACCTGGGATGGAGCAAGGCGCTCATGCACCTGTTCGGCGCCTTGGCCGCCGGGTGCCTTCTGCAGTTGCTGCGTCTCCTGCTGGGCCTTTGCCCCCGGCGCCGTCGCTGGCTGAACAACGCCATGGCCATCACCACCGTGCTGGTGGTGATGCCCCTTCTCCTCCAGCCCCCACGCACTCCACACCTGTTCGAGCCCACCTGGGCCGCGGTCGCGCACTGGGTCGCCTCGCTGGCCCTGCTCTCCTGGTCTCTGGGCGCTACCTCAACCGCGTGCTTCGGCATCGCCGCGCGCGCTGAAGCCCGCGCCGCCGGAGTGGGCATGCGCCTGGTCGCCTCCGGTTGCCTGATCGGTCTTGGCTACGTCGCGACCTGCTTGGCCCTGCTCGCCTACGCCCTCATCACCGGCAGCACGCCACCCCTGGCGCACGGCACCGGGCTGGATGTCACGCTGCAGCAGCTCGCCGAGGTCGTCATCGTGATCGGTCTCGTGTGGACCAGCTTCGACCGCCTCCTGCACCGCTTCCTGGGCCGAGAACGACGGCGAGCGGGCCGGGCCGAACGCAAGCGCTGGCTGGTCGAGCACATCCACCTTGTCGTGGGCCGGCGCCGTCAGGAACGCCACTTCCACCGGCTGCTGCTCGAACTGGAGGACATCCGGCCGTGGTGGTCGGCGCTGGCCGAGTCGATGCCTCAGCTGGTCCACTTCCCCCAGCAGACGGCCGCCGCGCCGGCCAACGCCACCGACGCCGGGTTCCAGCGTCGGCGCATGATGTCGGAGATCCACGACATCGAGCGAATCGCCGTGGCCTACGTCGACCACGACGACCACGAGCAGATTCGCTCGCTGGCTCTTGCTCATGGCCTGCGTGCCGGGGCCCAGCTCGACATCGTGGTGTGGCAGGCCTGCGTGCTACTCGGCCTCGAGCGCTACCGCGCTCGCGCACCGCGCAGCCCCCTCCCCCTGGAAGTCCCCGCCCCGCGCGGGGCCAGCCTGGCCGAGGCCACCACCATGCTCAGCCACGCCCTGCACGGTGTGCACCCCCTACGTGAGCGGCTCCTGCAGGTCCTGCACGACAACGCGATGATCACTTCCCGGAGGTAACGATCATGAACGCGCCTCAGTCAGCCGATGCCCGCCAGACGTCCACCGGCTCCACTCGCGCCCAGGACGCCCAGGACGCCCAGGACACCCAGGACCTGCGCAGCGGCCAGCACCCCGACGGGCTCGTCACCCCGCAGGTCCTGAGCCCGCAGCGGCTCGCCGAGGTCAACGAGGTCTACCGCCGCCTGGCGCTCGCGGAGTTCGCCACGGAAAGCCGCATCGGCTTCCACCTGGCCTACTTGCGCACCTTCGCCTCCCCTCGCGTAGCCGGCTTGCTCAGTCACACCGGGCAGATGCAGAAGGAGCCGCGTCGGCGCGGCACCGACACCGGCCTGTTCATGTACGAGTTGATCCACCACGGCCTGGGCAGCGAGGTGGGTGATGAGGTGGTGCGACGGCTCAACGGGATGCACCACCGCTTCTCCATCCGCAACGAGGACTACGTCTGGATCCTGGGGACCTTCGTGGTGCTCGGGGTGCGTACGATTCGCCGCTTCGGGTGGCGAGAGCTGACCGTCTTCGAGGAGCAGGCCAGCATCGACTGGTACCGCGAACTGGCCGCTCGCATGGACCTGACCGACGTGCCGGAGACCTTCGAGGAGTTCGACCGCTGGTTCAGCGACTACGAACAGACGCAGCTGCGCTCTTCTCCGGCCGGTCGACAACTGATTGCAGCGACTCTGGACACCGTCTTCGACCCCGTACCGACTCCTTTGCGCCCCTTGGCGGTACGGGCAGCGGCGGTGCTGCTAGAGGAGCCGGCGCGTTCCGCGCTCGGGTTCGCAGCGCCCGGGCCGATCGTGCGGACTGCAGTGCACGCGCTGTTCCGGTTGCGAGCGCTGCGACGGCGGCGACAGCCGACACCGCCGAGCTGGTTCAAGCCGGGAGCAGCCACCAGCGTGTACCCGCAGGGGTACGGGCTGAACGACTTGGGGCCCCGCACGCAGTGACCATCGCCTGCGTCGTCCGTCACCGAGGACGACGATGACTACGCAAGGCGGCACAGCACGCGCGTCGCATCCCGCACGTCGGGTCCGGCACGCGGCATCCGCAGCGTGTCCTCCCACAGGTCCCCGCCTCGGACACGCCTGGAGGACTCGGAGAGGGCATCTCAAGGCCGGTGACGTGCTGTCGCCACCCACCGGGAGAACCTCATGCCCCAGCACCTCGTCATCAGCGCGTCACTGAACGGAGCAACGAACGCGCTACCTCCCCGGGGGACGAACCCTGCCCAGTCTGGCCACCCGCATAAGGACGGACCCCTCGAAGCGGTCCACCTCAACAGCCACGGCCGCGACGAGGACAGGCCAGCGGACCTCGAGTCGGTGGGCACGGAGCGGGCAGTGTTTACTGACCCACGACGACCCGGCGGCGCGCAAGGCGTGGTGATCCAACCTCCGACCCATCCACACCGGGGGCCCTATGGCCGGGTGCATCTGCCAGCATGGCTGTCAGCACTTCCCGCACCCTCGCTGATCGCTCTTCGCACCACCTCGCCGACGTTGACAGCGACCGCCGCCGGCGCATCCACCAGGACGGCGTCGACCCCCACCACGGCGACGTCACGACCGACAGGAGTTCCCCGATGAGGCCAGCACCGTGGAAGGTCCGCCCCGTCCCGACCGTGTGGCTGGACTACGCCACCGGCGTCGGGGTCACCGACAGCGGTGCCCGGATCACCCCGAAGATCACCGGACGACGCAAGCGGCCTGTCCTGGTCGACCTCCTCGACACCGCCCACAACCTCTCTGCCGAGCGGATCATGCTGACCGGGAGGATTCCCCAGCAGAGCCTAGGCGAGCAGCACTGGCTCATCACCGAGACCCCCGGCTGGAGCGCCGGCGGGCACTGGCTCTCCAGCCCGCCCACCGGCCGCTTCACCCACGGCATCACCGGCCGCAAGCTGGAAGTGCGCCTGGCCTCGGAGTGGTTCACCTCCCCTGACGACTCGCTGACCCCTGACGAGGCGCGCCAGGCCTGGGTGGCTACGTCCGAAGCGTTGAAGTCCGTCGCCCGCGACGCGGAGCTGCTGAAGTCCCCCGCTGCCACGGGGACGCAGATGTGGGCGCAGTCCCTGCCCCGCACCCTGGACCCCGAACCCCTCGACCCCGACACCGCCGAGCTGCTGCACCGCACCGCCGGGCAGCACCGCATCGAGCACCTCACCACCGGCGCCGCTGCCTGCGCGTGTGGGGCCTGCCGCCCGCTGGTGGACGTGGGTGAGCAACCCCGCGGTGGGTTCGCCTACGTCGACGGCCGGTTCATGTACGCCTCCTTGTGCCGTGAGCTCGGCACCGGCCCCGCGCGGCGGTTGACCGGGGACCAAGCCGAGGACCTGCTGCAGTCCAACCCCTACGCCCGCGCCCGCTTCCACGTTCGCTTCACCGTTCCCGAGGGCTGGAACACGCTTGGAGCGCTCCCCGTCGCCCATGACGACGCAGACGAGGGGTGGCACTACCCCAACGTCCCCGGCGCCGGCGGGCAGACCTGGGTCGACGGGGTCGAACTGAAGATCGCCCTCGACCATGGCTGGGGCATCGAGTTCCTCGAGGGCATCGAGTTCACCAAGGCCCGCGTCCTAGACACCTGGGCCGACCGGCTGCGCCGCGCCCGCGAGCGCCTGGCCCAGGCCCAAGACCTGCCGCCGACGGTGCGCGGGGCCGCCGTCAGCGCCATGCGCGCCATCCTCATCCAGGGCATCGGTGCGTTCGCCTCCCGCGGCCGGGAGACCACGCAGGTGGTGTGGTCCGCGCGGGAGGTGCCCGCCGAGGCCGCCTCGACGCTGGTGCGGCACGGGGAGGCGTTCGTGTTCCGCACCCGCGCCCCGCGTCCGCAGGGCCAGGCCGCGGCGCTGTACCGACCGGAGCTGGCTGCGCAGGTGTGGTCGCGCGGTCGGGCGCGGGTGCTGGAGTGCCCCACCGCGCTGTCGAAGCGTCTGCCCGGGGTCGGCCTGACGCGCCTGGGAGGTGCGTTGGAGGTCGACCCCGCGACGTTGCTGGCGGTCAACGGCGACGCCATCTACACCACCGAGATCCCGACGTGGTCGCTGCCGGTCGCCACGGGTGGTGGCGACGACGGTGAGGTCGGGCGGATGCGCCTGCAGGGGTGGCTGCCGGCGGTGAAGCTGCCGACGACGGTAGCGGAACGCAACCGGCTGCGGCAGCGCGCCGAGGCAGCCGGGCCGGGAACGGCCACCTCGCCGCAGTCCGCTGCGATCACGGCCGACACGGCCGGGGATCCGGCTGTCGAGGTCGTCGCGGAGGTGGCCGGTGCCTGACCAGTCGACGCCCACCGCGGCCGACCTGATCGCCGATCTGCGCGCCTACGGGCTCAGCATCAGCGAGATCGCCCGCGAGCTCGGCCGCTCGCCCCGCATGGTCCGCAAGGTGGTGCAGGGAGAGAGCAGCGGGCAGCTGTACGTCGCCGCCCTCAGCGAGCTGGCCCGGACCGGACGCGCTCAGGCGCAACCGGCGCGCCGACGCGGGCGGGATGGCCAGCTCATGCGCGTGCGCGCACCGCGAGGAGCTTCCGAGCCGACTCGCCGTCCAGAGGAGGGCACGGAAGCCCAGAAGTCCGGGACTGCTGGGCAGCCTCCGGCGTCCCGCGCTGGCGCTGGTGCGGGCCAGCCCTCGCCGACTCCAGGTGGACGAGCGGGGCGGTCCGGGGGCTTCAGCGACAGCACGACGTACTTGCCGGGTGGGGTGCGCCAGCACACGGTGACGGCACCTCGCAGTGAGGGAACCGGCCGGGAGAGGGCCCGCCAGCGACTGCTCGAGACGTTGCGCCGTGCCGCGCGCAGCCAACGAGGGGGTCGCAAGAACGTGCGCTTCCGCGTCACCTTGAAGAACGGCACGACGGTGGAGGTCGGCGCCAAGGGCGGCTACGCCGTCTCGAAGGCGCTCGCGCGCTCGCGCAGCGAGGGTGACGACCCATTCGCCTGGTTGGCCGGAGAGGTAGCGGATCGGCAGTACCTGCAGAAGGCGCTGTCGCGGGAGGACCTGAGCATCGTTGGAGTCGAGGCCACGATCTACTGACTACTCAAGCGGGTCAGCTGTCCTGGGGTGCGCGCCGCGCCGTCCTGCTCCTGAGGCGAAACAGTTAGAGGTCAAGACCCAGCAGTTCTCCATCAGCTCGAGTGCCGTGTTCCGGTCCTACCCGTCTTGGACGCGCCGGCTTGCGGCACTGCGGGCCGGGGTGGGCGCCGCCGGCGGGGACAGTCAATCTGCGTCGCGCGGCGGCTGGTCATCCTGGCCGTGTCATGATCAGTACGGGTTGACCGGTTGCATGCTTCCAGGGTCCAAGCAGACGAGATTTCCGTCGTTCTTCCAGTCCAGGCAGACGGGGTCTGCCTCCTCGGGCTCGGGTTCGGGTGCCATGTCCTGAACGCCTTCTGCCCAGCTGTTCCCTAGCCAGCCGACGCCCTTGGCGACCCCGGCGAGGCCAGCGCCCACACCTCCGACGATCACGAGGGGGACGGCGACCATCACGAGCACCGTAATGACGGCGACGATGCCCATGAGGGCCCAGCCCAGCACTTTGCCAAGGCCGCCGAACAACGCGGCGAGTAGTCGGCGAAGCGGACCACACACCTTGATGAGGGACACGACCAGGAAGAGACCCCAGTAGGCGACGGTCAGCTTGGCGTCCCATTGCCAGGCCGTCGTCCAGCTGGTGGTGAAGCCCATGATGAGCGTGAAGATGCCCAGGGGAATCAGCAGGAGGATGCCCCCACCGAACCAGTCCAGGCAGAGATCACCGAGGCCAGTGGGGGCCTTCGGAAGATCAGCAGGTGAAAGGGTTGAGGGGGTCGCGGCCGGGCCACCGACCGGGGCTTTCGACCGACGCTCAGCCCGGTCTTCGACTTCGGTGATCTTGGTGCACCGATCGCACATGTCCCAGCCGTAACGCGGGAGGTTGGTCTTGCACCGGTGGCATCGGTGCTCCCTGTTCGCCGTCTCGAGCGAGCACGCCGTGCAGAACGTTGAGTCAAGCTTTCGCGGCTTGGTGCTGCATCGGGCACACCGGGGCGCGGTGGACACGAATGCGCCAGGCTGGGAGGGCATAACGGAAGGTCGACGTAGTCCTCAAGGGCCCTGAGGAGTGGTCACCCGTTCGCGGGGGATGGCCTATCCGTGGCAAGCCAGCCAATCCTGCGACCAGAAGCCGCGGCGTGGACCGGGGTGGGCCGGTTGCGCTGGCGGCGAGCGAAGGGCACCGGTACAGCGTCACGAGCGTCTGCTTGACCAGCTACTGCCTCCGGCTGAGCGCACGACGGATGGCGACGGGTCATGATGCTCAAGAGCTGAAGACCAAGGGTCGATGTTCAGTCGGTGACCTCAACCTTGCTGGACCAAGCGCGCCGCGCCCACGAGACCGGGGTATGGAGCGATGGGCTTGTTCGTGAGGTGCAGACCAACGCCTACCACAGCTTCAAGATCCTCAAGCAGACACGGGCGACTGGCAGCGGTCATCAGGCGTTGGAGGAGCTGCGTGAGGCGTGCCGACTGACCTACCTGGCCCGGCCGTCGTTCCGCTACCTCTTGGAGGTGCTGCCGGCGGGCCCCCTGGTCGAGGTCCCGCTGACCGGAGCAGCCATCCAGTCTGGAGCTCGCCCAGTCGTCATCGAGACGCGCAGGACAAGCCCCCTTGTCGCCGCGGCGTGCATCGCCGTGATCTTGTTCGTGGCCGTGTTTATGATCGACGGCTTCATGAAGGCGCATGCGGAGCAGGAACGGGCATCGGAGAAGGTTCAGTGTGCCCTGCGCCTGCAGCCAGGTGACGACGTAACGGCCTGCGACTGAGACCTGAGTGCCCCGCTCACCGGGATGGTGGCGGGGCAGGGCGGGGACCGGAGCTCAGCGGTCGCGTTCACGAGGTAGGGGGCCTAGCTGCGCAGGCTGGTCCGCCTCGCGTGCCTGGTGCTTACGTCGCGGCCGGCACTGGGTAGGTCTCAGCTGCCTTGGTAGTGCGGGAGCTCAGCGAAGGCGGATGGCGCAGTGGCCTGCCCGTCCTTGCGTCGTCCTCGACCGTACTTGCTCTTGGTGGTCACGCTTGGTGCAGTCGCCGCCGCAGCGGGGCGGATCGTCGGAAGCTGCGCGGGACCGTTGTCCCCCGAACCTGCGGGCGTCGCATGGCGGTCGGGGGTGGGTCGGAACCCGTTGGCGAGGAAGCCGGCGATGCGCAGGTAGGCCTCGTTCACGTCGGCGTCCAGGGTTTCGTAGTCGACGTGCACGCCGTCGGCGAGACGCGCGGAGTACGGAATGAGAACCGTCGCCCGGCAACGCCTCTGGAAGTGACCGATGAGGGTCTCCACGTGCACTCCCCCGTTGCGGGCCGCCTTGGCCAGTGTCCCGTCCTTGGTCGTGCGGGTGACCATGGCGACCACGGCTTCACGTGCGAGGCGTTCATGGCCCAGGTCCTCCAGACGGTCTAGGACCTTCCGGCTGCGATCCACGGCGTCCATGCTGGTGCCGGTGACTACGACGACGTCGGTGGCGGTCTGAAGCACCTCGGGCATGTCGCGTAGCCCGGAGCTGCCCAGGTCGGTGATGACGACGTCGTGGAACTTGCTGAGCAGTTCGAGGGCCTCGCGGTGCTGCTGAGCGGTGAACGAGCGGCTGTGGTCGGCGCTGTAGATGTCCAGCCGCTTGGCGCTGCGGGCGTAGCGGCGCAGCTCGACGACGGAGTCCACCGCGCCGTGCTGGTGCTCGTCCAGCAGGTCTTGCAGGAACCGGTCGGCGGGGGTGGCGAAGCGATCTGCGAGGTTGCCGGCCGTCTGGTCGGCGTCGATGACGGCGACGCGGTCGTCTCGGTGCTCGGCGAACTGCAACCCGATGGCGCCGGTGGTCAGCGTCTTGCCCACGCCCGTCCCGTACGCCAGGACGACGATGTGCCGGTTGCCGTCCAGCGGGGTCCGGACACGGTAGATCTCGTGGTCGCGTTCGGCCTGGCGGGCGCTCGGGGGCGGCTGGACTCGTCCCAGGGTCAGCTTCATGACGGCGCTGCGCCACCCCCCGTCGGGCATGGCGTGCACCGGGGAGAGGACAGGGGCTGCATCGCGCAGCTCGGCGTCACGGACCTGCTGCACGAAGGTGGCGGTGTCGATGACGGCACCCGGGACACTCGCCTGAGGCGCTACCACCTCGCGGCCGGGAGCACTGACCACCGCCTCCCCGGCGGCCTGGGCTGCAGGTACCGCGGTCTTCGGGGTGTCCGGGGTGTCCGGACCCTTCGGGGCGGGCGTGGACGCCGGCGACGAGGCGGCGCTGACGATGGCCTGCGTCTCCTCCGGATGGATGGAGGGGCCTGACGCCGCGGGGGTGTCGGAGGCGGCTTCAGCGTCGGTGGAGCCAGCCGGTGCGGGCATCACCGGCGTGGCGGGTTCGTCGAGGTCGTCGGTGGCACCCGGAGCAGTCGGGGCCGGAGTCGTGGGGGGCGGCGTGGGCACCTGAGCCGGGAGCAGCGTCGCACCCTGCCAGAGGAAGACCGGGGCTGGCGGCAGCGGAGCAGGTTCGTGGGCCTCGCTCACCGATGGAGCGAAGAGCGGTCCGGTGGGCTGCTGCAGCTGGTGGGCGCTGTCAGAGGTGGTGGCCGTTCGGCCGCGTCGCGCACGTGTTCGAGAGGCGGGCAGACTCTCCGCCGCGAGGGCGCTCGCCGGATCGCTCTGCTCGCCGGCCTCCTCCTCGGCCTGCTCATCGGCCTGCGCCGTGTTGACCGCCTGAGTGGGCAGGTGAGCGCGTGCCCCGTTGAGGCCGGCCCGCTCCCCACCGTGCGCGTGATCCTGGACGTCGGTAGTGAGGCGCTGCTCCACCGCCGGCGGGGTGCCCTGGGGCTCACCGGTCTCGATCGGTGCGTCCTCCTCGCCCGCGTCTTCCTCGCCCGCGTCGGAAGCGATCATGTCGCGGCCGCTGGCGGCGATGGCGGGGCCCTTGTCGACGCCGTCAACGACGTCGACGACATCGACGACGGTGGCGATGCTGCGGGCGCTCATTGCCTCGGCGGCTTCCTGAACCGATGAGGCTCCGTCGGCGTCCTGGAGCCGTCCGGGCTGGCCCTCCTCATCGCTGAGGAACGATGCGAGCAGCTCGTCGTACTCGAGGTCGCCGGCCGTCCAGTCCGCCGATGCGGGTGTCGACGACTGCGCCGAGGCGACCTCAGCGGTCACCTGGACTGCAGACGCTGTCGTGGGGGTGTCCGATCCGGCTTCCTCGGCTGGCGTCCGCAGCGTCTCCGTCGCTCCTGCGTCCTCCTCGGTCGCCGGGGGACGCAGCGGGGTGCCACGCCGGAGACGACGGACGGGGCGCTCAGGGCGCGTCCGTGCAGGCGCTCGCTGCTCGGTGACGGTGATCGCGTCGACTTCGGTGGTGGCGTTGCTCAAGTGGTTCATGGCGACCTTCGCATCAGAGACGGCGACCGGAGCGGATCGTGTGCAGCACAGGCGGTGACAGTCACGCTGAGTACATCTGAGTTGACGCGGGCGCAGCCACCATTACCCCCATAGTGTAATGGGGTCGCGGTCCCCGTACAGGAGGCTGTGGACAGCCCTCCCCGGCGTCCGCCCGGGCCCCTTGGATCAGCGGCCGGCCGCCACAGTCCTGCGCACCGCCTCCCCGCACATCAGAGGGCAGCCGCCGACTGCGCTGCGATGCGAACCGGCGACGGATCGTGCCGAAGGTGTGCGCAGGGCGTGGATCAGCCGGTAGACAGGTCACGCTCTGAGCACGGCAGGGGGCCACGGGCGCAGCCACCCGATAGCCTCCATGCGTCGCACGAGCACGGAGCGACCGGCGCAACGACGTGCGACGGCAGAGGATCAGACCCGGGGGGGCGTACATGAGCACGGCATCCGCGACGCCTGAGGATCCTGACGCCCAGGCGGCAGCCGCCGACGACGGCCTGGTAGGCCGCCGCAACGACCTCATCATCCAGCGGATCAGCCAGCTCCTGAACAGCCCCCATCCAGAGACCGGCACGGTGCTGCAGGGCAAGGAGGTCACCGCCCGCGCCCAGGCGCGTGGGCAGAGCCTCAGCACCAGCTACGTCCTCGGCCTGCGATCGGCTAACCGCGGGGTCCCCAGCGTGCACGTCCTCCAACTGCTGGCCGACATCTACGGCGTCAACCTGAACTTCTTCGCCTCCCAGCGCACCCCCGACGACTTCCGCGCAGACCTGAAGCTGCAGGCAGTGCTCGACGACCACGAGGCCCGCGCCCTGTTCCTCCGCGCCGCCGACCTCAGCGCTCCCGCCAAGGAGAACCTCGCAGCCATCATCGAGGACATGCTGCGCGAGAACCCCGACGAGTAGGCCTGACCGCTCACCACCAGCTCCGGCGACGCGGGCCCATCTCTCAACCCATCGCTACCGCCAGCTTCGTCCTCTACGACGTTGTCCACAGGACGACGTGACCTCGAACTCGTCTAGCGCTCGCGACCTAGAGTGGACGCACCCTTCGACCGGACAGCGACCCGGGCGATCGGTGACCCACCAGTCACTCGCGAGAGGCATGGTCAATGCCCACCGACCCCCTGAGCTCCCCCCATGTCCTGGCCCTGAACACAGGGCCTCAGGAACCGCAGAACAGTCGACCTCTGCTGGTCACCACTCACGACACCGCCCGCCTCACGTACCGGCACCTCACCGCGCAATGGACTGATACCTCGTTCTTGGTGAGCGCCGCCACCTCGCTCGACACTGTGCGAGACACGTTGCGTCACAGACTGAGTGTGGAGCGCCGTCGAGAACTGGGCGGTGAGGAACCGCGATGCCCCCATGTTCGCGTCCGGTGGACGAACGGACCAACGGTCGCCACCGTCGCCGCCACGTGCTCCCTGTTCCACGGCGCAGAGTTCCATCCCGCCCTCGGCCGCTGGATGGCACAGGAAAGTTTGCTGGCACTGCCTCCCCGAGATGGCCATGAACCGATTCCTGTCCTGGTGCAGTACGACGCCGGCAGCGCCAGACTCCACCGATCGCTCAGCCGGGGCTACCGCGATGACCTGTTGCGTTGCGCGAGCGCATTCGGGTTCCACGGCACCGGCGGCTTGCTCTCCACCCCGTGGGGTCTTGCGGTGGACCACCCCGCGGTGGTCGCCGAGCTCCTCAGTACCCTCCTGTCCCGGCGCGCCGCGCGCGATGGGGCCCAGCTGGTGGACTCGATCGCACGCCGCGACTTCGTCCTGGCCGCTACTGGGCTCTCACGGTGATGGTGACCGCTTGGCACGCACGCCCAGCGGCGTGGCGGGCCTCTGCACCGGAACAGGGGGGAAGTGCAAACGACGTCGAGGCGACCTTGCCTGAGCTGCTGCGCCACGTCGTGATCAAGCACCGATGCGCGCCGGACCTGCCGCCGGGGTCGGTGCTGCTCGGCCTTGATCGCGGCGAGCCCGATCACGGTGACAGCGTCGATCGGCAGCGTCCATCCCGCTTGCTGATCACAGCTACGCCCGGGATCGGCCGCGGCCTCGCGAGGGCCGCGGCCCCCGTCACGATGGCAGACACGCAGTGGCGCGCCCACCAGCTGCGACTGCTGACTGCCGCCGTCTCTCACGCCGTGGACCTCATCGTCTACCTCCCCGAAGGCACCGATGCCCTGCGCGCGCTGCTGGAGCCGAGCGCCGGCAGTGATCGGTACGCGCGGCTGCGCCCTTCTCCCCGCCAGCTCGACTTGGCGTCGCGGTGCCTGCGCGAGGCTAGTGAGGGCGGCTCCACCGTCGACCAGGCGGTGCTGCCGCTGGCGCTGCCTGGCCGTCCTCGAGGTCCTTGGCCCATCGGTCAGCCGGTGGAGCCGGTCGGGGCGTGCTGGCTGGCTGACTCACGGTTGGGCACGGCCGCGTCGGGCTCCAGCCTGGCTCGTGGTCTGGCACGACAAGCTGGTCTGGAGCAGCTGCACGGCCGTGAGGGGGGCGTGGCGCTGGTGGTCGTGGATGCGCAGGGTGCCTGGCAGGTCTTCGACGACCCTCTTCTGTCGGCGGCACCCTTGGCTGAGGAGGTGGGTGATGGAGAAGGCCTGGTCGCCGCAGCTGGCAGTCTGGGCCACTCACGGCTTGCAGGCACCTAGGATCGGCGATGGTGATGGTGGGACCGGCGGGGGTGCGAGTCGGTGCTCGACGGCTTACTGGTTGGCCTCGAGGACGGGCGAAGCGCAGCATCCGACGAGGTGCTGTCAGCTGATGCGGGGACGTGGCAGTCGCTGGCCGTTTTGATCCGCGTCCGCACCCCCGTCGGCCCCACCATCATCACCGCCGATCGATCCGACGAGCCTCAGTCCAGGAGGACTTGGTGACTCCGCACTCCTCACCCACCCCTGAGGTGCCTAGGCCCGCTGGCTCCCCTGCACCGCGTGCGTCCGGGAGCCGGGCTCCGCGGGAGGCGGCGCAGTCGTCTGGTCCTGGTGAGGTCGGCCAGCAAGAGGTGAGCCCAGCGGAAGTCACCCCGACGCAGGTAGCTGCTGAGGCTGAGCGTCTGGCGGGGCAGAGCAACCGGGTCTTCGCCGCCGACTTGGCTGATCACCTGTGGTGGATGGCCGGGGCGGTAGCTCCGACGGGGGGTGAGCAGCACCCCATCTCGCACGAGGATCGAGTCCAGCAAGCTGCCTACCGCACGCCGCTCCTGGCCGCGAAGTCGCTGCGCGCTCTTCGCCAGGCACGAGCCCAAGGTGCGGACTTCGCGCCCCGCCTTGCGACCGACTCCGACGCCGAGCACAGCGCCCGGCGCGGCCGCTTCCTCCGGCACCTGACTCATGAAGAGCAGCTGCTGGAGATCATCGTCGCTGGTCTCGCCGCCCAGCAGGGCGTCCTGCGCACTCCCCGCAACGCGTGGAAGAGGGCCAAGGACAGGCTGGCGCAGTTGAACATGGAGGCCGACGTGCCGCGAGGAACCATCACCCGCCTCGTCGAGGAAGAGCGTTCAGGCGGCAGAGCCAAGTAGCCCCCGCACAGCCCGTGTGATCAAGGCGGGCAGCCGATCAACGGCGAGGGCGGGCCCGACCTCAAGAGGTCGGGCCCGCCGTTGTTCTGCGTGCAGAACGTTCAGTCAGGTCGACTGCGCCAGCTCGACTGCCTGCTCGACCCAGAAGGTGCCGGCCGCCGGCCCGCCGTTGCAGGTGCCGTCGGACTCTCCCACCCGCTTGATCCACAAGCGCGCGTCCTGGTGCGAGTCGTCATCGACGGCGGCGGGGGTCTTACCCAGGGTGCGCCCTTCGGGGTTGCACCACTCTCCGTTGCCGCCAGAGCCGTTGCGGCTGGTGTCCACGACGTAGTGCGCGCCGTCGAGCTCCTTCGACAGCGCTTCGGCGTAGGAGCGTTCGGCCGCGTCGGCGTTGAAGTTGGACACGTTGGTGGCGAACCCGCGGGCCTGATCGACCCCGGCCTTCCGCAGCCGCTGCGCGATGGTGTCGACCTGCCCACCGGTCCACGAGCTGTTGCCGGCGTCGAGGTAGACCGCCGCCCCGGCCTCGTCGAGGACCTGCACGGCCTTGCGCAGCAGGGCCAGGCGGTCGCCTTGCCCGTCGCACTGCCCGACCTGGGCGATGGCGTCCGGCTCGACGATGACCGCGGCACCGGTGCCGCGCAGGCCGTCCGCGACCTGCTCGACCCAGCCGGGATACTCCTGCGGGGAGAGACCACCGGCGGAGTAGGACCCGCAGTCGCGGCCCGGCGCGGCGTAGGTCACCACCACCGCGGTCTTGCCCGCCTTCTGGGCGGCGGTGGCGTAGTCGCGCACCGTGGCGGTCACGTCGCGGGTCCAGTCCCCGACCCACAACGCCACCCCGCCCTTCGCGATTCGTTCCAGCGCTTGAGCGGCGTCGGGGTCGCTGCCGCGCACGTCGTCGATCTCCTGCGCGGCATAGCTCGGGTCGGCGTAGGGCGCGGCGGCGGCGAACGGGTTACCGCCCGCCCCTGTCTCCTCCTCCGCTGCCTCGCCGCCGGTGTCGGTGCGGGTGTCGGCGTCTGCGTTCTCGGCCGCGGTCTCACCGTCCGCCTCATCCTCAGGCGACTGCGCGGCGTCGTCGGTGCCGCCGGTGGGCGCGAGGACGACGATGGTGGGCGCAGCCTGGCTGGTCAGGTTCAGCGTGCTGACCCCCTTCTCGCTGTCCAGGGCCTTCGCGCTCTGACCCGGGACGAAGACCTGAGCGTCGACGTCCTCGCCCACGTCGAGGGTGACCTCCCGGTCGGGGACGTCGAGGGGCTTCTCTCCGTCCTGGTCCCACACCGGGGCGGCCTCCCACACCGCGACGACGGTGGATCCGTCGGCGCGAGGCAGAACCAGCGTGGTCGTGTCGTCGCTGCCGCCGTTGACCTCCACCTCCGCTGGGGAGGCACTGCCGGTCGCGGACGGGCCCCCATGCTCGACCGTGGCGATGAGGTTCTTCAGCGCCGTGGCGACCGGCTTGGGGGATCCGTCGGAGTGGTACAGCCCGAACCGGTCCTCGGCCTCGGCGTTGTTGGAGCCCTCGTCCAGCAGCTCGTAGATGTAGCTGCGGTCCACGCCGTTCTGGAAGTTGGCGAGGAGCTGCTGGAGCTGGAGCACGGCCTGGGCGTCTTCGGAGACGTGGGGCTGGACCCCGTTGCCGGCGGTGGAGTCGGTGGCGGTGTGGAAGCCCAGCTCCGTCGCCCACATCGCCCCGCCGTCCTCGACCGCGCTGGACAGGGTGGTCCGCGCGTCGGCGGCCTGCGGGGTGGAGGTGTCCACGCCGGGGGTCACCTCAGCAGCCATCTGCACCTGGTGCTCGGTGTGCTCAGCGGTCTGCATCGCCCCCCCGGTGTAGGGGTGGCTGTTGGCGATGTCGGAGGGAACCTCACCCAGCTCCGCCCTCGACTCGTCGAAGACCAGAGACGGCGCGACCACGGCGACGTCCTCGCCCAGGGTGTCCTTGACCGCGGTGTAGAGCTCCCTCTGGTGGGCGCGGACCTTGCCCGCCCAGTCGCTGACCCCGGCGTTGTCGCGCTCGTTCACCCCCTCCACCGAGGTGACGTTGAGGTCGTTGTCCTTGATGAGCTGCAACTGGTTCTCGATGGTGAAGGACGAGGTCTCCGGCTGCGCGACCCAGTTGATCGAGATGCCGGCCTCGCTGAGGCGCTTCATCGACTCCAGGGGCACGGAGTCGGTGGAGCCCAGACCGTCGCGGACGTGCTTCACGCCCAGGTCCTCGGCCAGCTTCACCGAGTCCACGTCCCCGTAGGCGCGGTCGAGGTAGGCGACGTGCATCCCGACGCCGATGGAGTTCACGAAGCCCCCCGCGGTGAGGACGGTGTTGTTCGCGCCCGCGGGGAGGGCCGCGGCGTCCTTGCCGGTTGTCGTAGAGGGGTGGGGCTGGTCTTGGTCTTCTCGACCCTCATCCTCGGTTGCCTCGTTGCTCTCGCCGACGCCGGTGACCCAGCGCTTGAGCTTCTCCCAGAGGCTGTCCACCTCGTCCTGGTCGGCCGGGTCGGCGGCCTTCGGCGTCCGTGCGTCGGGGTCGATCGAGGCGGGGTCTTCCGACTCGGTCGGTGAGGCCGACGAGGTGGGTGCCGGTGCGGCGCCGGCTGCAGCCTGCGCCGGTAGCGGGGCGAGCAGCGCACCGCCAGCAGCCAGGGCCGCGGCCAGGGCGAGGCTGCGGCGGTAACGAGGGGAGGGGCGGGACGACGGTGCGGTGGAGCTGGTCATGGCTCGTCTCCAGACAAGGGGATGACAAGGGGATGACAAGGGGAGACCGCCCACCGCAGAGGCTGCAGGTGGGCGGTCTCAGTGGATGCGAGGCAGAGCGCCTCGCGCCCGCGGTCGAGCTCAGCCGACGTCGCTGAACGCCTTGCCGTAGGCAGCAGCCGACTCCGGGACCTTGCCGGAGTTCAGCCGCCAGTTGTCGTTGTCCTTGTCGATGTTGAACAGGGACTCCGCGAAAACGTCACCAGCGCCGGGTCCGGCGTTGCTGGAGAAGGTGTCGTGCATCTCGGTGACGAACACGCCTGCGTCGCCATCCTTCGCGCTGACCGACCACTCCCCGAACTCGATGGGCAGCCCCGCCGAGCGGGCCGCGGCGAGCCAGGTCTTGATGCCCTTCGGGCCGCCGCCACCGTCGAGCATGGTGGCCCGCTCGTCGAACTCGGCCTTGCTGGCGACGTAGGGGTAGGCGTTGTAGTAGGACGCGCCCAGGAAGTCGATGCTGCCCTTGACGGCCTGGATCAGGTCGTGGCTGTCGCCGTCGTAGCCGTTGGACTCGTGGTTGAACCGGACGCCCAACCGCGCGTCGGGGAACTCCTCCTGCTGGATCGACCGGGCCCGCTGGAACGCCTTGGTCCAGGCGTCCTCCTGCCCGGCCTGAACGTGCCACGACATCCAGTAGCCGTTGGCCTCGTACCCGTACTCGATGTAGGCGGTCCCGTCACGACCGGCCCACTTCGACTTCATGGTCGAGAAGGCGTGGCGCAGGTACTCGTCGTTCTGGCCGTCCGCGGTGGCTTCCCAGGAGGACCCATCCGGGAACGGCGGCATGGCGATGATGAGCGACTTGTCCCACTTGTCCGGGCCGAACTCCGCGCCCGGGTTGAGCTGGTCGGCGTTGCCGGAGTAGTCAGTCCATGTCGTCGCCACCTCGGCGGGGACGCCGCGCAGCTTCTCGATGGCGGGGCGGTCCCCGGAGATACCGGAGAGCCAGTCCCCGGCCGCGACCTCAACCTTGCCCTTGCCGCTGCTGGTTGAGGCCGGCGTGGCGTCCACCTCGTCCCGCCCCTCTTCGCTGTCCTGCTCGCCGGCCTGGTCCTCGGCCGGGTCCTCGTTGTCACTGCTGGAGCCTTCGCCGCAGTCAGACGCCCGCTCGGCGGCCTTCTTGCGGACCTCGTCACTGAACGTCGGCGCCGCGCTGGGGCCGTCCTCCAGTGGGGCGTCGACCGTGTTGTCCTCGACGCTGGTGGTGAGCTGGGCATCGGCCTGCGTGACGTCGCAGGTGTCCCCGCTGGTGTCCCCGCTGCTGTCATTGTCGTTCTTGCTGTCGTCTTCGTCCGTCGTCTCGGTGCTCGAAGGCGGGGAGCTGGTCGACGAGCTCGACGGGGAGCTCGTCGAGGAGGCCGCCGCGCTGGACGTCGCGTTGGAGGTCGGGGAGCTAGTCGGCGCGGCCGTCGGGGTGCTCTCCTCGTCCCCGCTGCCTTGCTCCTCCTTACCGTCCTGGTCGTCCTGGTTGTTGGAGTCCGGGGCGTTGTCGCTGCTCTCGGCGCTGTCGTTGCCGGTGATCTTGTCGACGAGGAGGTGCCAGGTGCGGGTGACCCAGGACTGGTCGTCGGGATCGGCTGCGGCCGGGGCCTGCTCGGGCAGGACCCACACCGTCTGCACGCCCTCGGTGCTGGCCTGGAGGGTGACCTCGGTGGAGTCTTCCGACGCCTCCTGGTCGACGACGGCACCGGTCGCGGCGGCGGCAGAGGCCGATCCGCTGCTGGTCTCGTCGCTGCTGCTGGACTTGGTGGCCGGCACGATCGCGTCGCCGTCGTCGGTGACCGTCTGGGTGGCGATGGCCTTGGCGTCGACGGTGACGGTGAAGTCCTTGGACTGCGTCTCGTCCTTGCCGGACTTCTCTCCTGCCGCCTCGTTGGGGACGTAGACGAAGCTCACCTGGACGCCACCGCCGGTGAGGCTGGCGACGCTGTAGCGGATGCTGCCGCCGGTCCCGGTGACGGTGGGGTGCAGGACGGTGGTCTCGACGTCGCCGTTGTCGGTCTTCTCGGCGGCGGTCGCTGCTCCGGGCTGGGCCAGGACGAGCAGACCGGTCATAGCCGCAGCCGCGGCGAGGGTTGTGGGGCGGCGTCTAGCGGAACGCGTCGTACGGGGCGGTGTGGGCACCAGGAGCTCCTTGAGACGTGAACTAGAAAGGGAAGGTCAGGGAGGGCATCAACTGCTGCAAGCGCCGCTACCCATTACCCGCAGCGGGTAGTGACTCATTACCCGCGCAGGGTAGCGGCCTGGGCTCGTTGTTCCAACAGGCACCGCGGAGGACCCCGGGACCGGTGCTGCACGTCAGCGCACCTGCCCCTGCTCCTCGTGGGCGCGACGGGCCCGGCGCTTCGCGATGGCACTGACGGCGAAGGCAAGCAGGAGCAGGCCGGCAGCGACCGCGACCAGGAGGCGCGTCAGATCCAGTCCCGCTCCGCCGCTGGCTGGAAGGGTCACCACGAGCTCAGCGCTCGCGGGGAGGATGACGTCGTGGCCAAGGAGCCAGGCGGTGATGCGCCTCCAGGCGACACCTATCCCACCGAAGGCGACGAAAGCTGCAGCGATCAAGAACAGCTGACCCCGCTCGTCGTCGCTGACTGCGCCCGACGGAGGGGTGTTCTGGGCGGGGCGTTCCATGGTGTCTCCTGACACTGCTCGGGTGGTGGTTGGCACGGTGCGCTCTGCGCTGTGCTGGCTTGCTCGGCAGACGGATCGATGCCGTCAGCGCACGACGTGCAGGTGCGCGCGCTCCCCGGCCTCCGCCTGCGAGGGGTTGGTCACCGCTGGCGCGGTGGGAGGTCGGCGGCTGGTTGCTCGGACCCGCTGAGGCCGGCTCGGCCTGGGCGCAGCCTCGGCTCCGCGTGGGGCATTCACCTTGGAAGTGACCCGAGACCCGCCGGCGCGGGGCGAGCTTGCACGTGAGGGAGCGCGACGAGCCGGAGAGTCCTCCGCCTCGAGGTCGTCGTCGCGAGGGATGCGGGCGGTGATGAGGGTGCCGGCATCGACCGTCAAGGACGCCGCGTCGTCTTGGTCGTCGCGCCACTCCAGGCTGCGCAGGTCCGGTTCGTCGAAGTCTTCTTCGGGGTCGCCCTCCAAGACGGCCCAGTGATCAGTCCCGTCGTCGACGAGCACCAGGTAGCCGGCCGCCAGCTCGTCGACGTCCAGATCGACCGGATCCCCGTAGCCGTCAAAGGGGTCACCCGCCGACCCGTCGAGCTCCCCCGCCTCGCTGAGGTCTTCACCGGAGTCGTCGTCCGCATCGATTTCCCCGCGGCCGAGGAGGTCAGCAGCTCTGGTCCTACTGGCCTGGCCCTGACGCGGTCCTCGTCCGGCCGGCTCGATCGAAACGAACCGGCCAGCGCGCGGGTCGGGCTCGACGATCACGATTCCGTCGGTGTCTGCGGGGTCATGCTCGGCGGCGACGTTCGGCGGGAGCCATTCCGCGGCCAGGGCCGGGGACAGCAGGGATCGCGTCGCCAGGTCTGGACGCAGCTTCAGCGGGATGATGCGGGCGACGTCTCGGAGGTGCTCGCTGGGTCGGGCTCCGACGCCGGCGGTCAGGGACGGTTGGAAGTAGGGACGGGACCACTGCGAGTACCGCACGTCTTCTTCCTCATCGTTCTTCCCCTGACGCGGCTCGGGGGGAACGATGACCAGACGCTCGTGGGCAGCTTCACTGGGCCTGAGAGCACGCAGGATGTCCAGGTCGTCGTGCTGGCCTTCGCGGACCTTGCGGGGGTCGGGGGTCCAGAAGGTCTGGACCTCGATGACGTTGCCGGCCGGTCCCAGCGTGGTGCCGCGGCCGCGGATGCGGGGGACGCTGACGCCGGCGGTGTAGCTGTCCCACATCATGTTCGCGCCCTGCGGGGAGAGGCGTCCCAGAGCGACGCGTGCCCGGAAGTTGTCTCGTGCCTCACCGCTGAGGAAGTCCGCGTCGGGGCGCTGGGTACCCAGGACCAGGTGGACGCGGGAGCTGCGGCCCTTGCGGGCGATGGACTTCACCGCTTCCAGTACGGGCGGTTTGCTGGGGTCTCCTCCACGGCCGGTGACGCGGATGTCGGCGTACCAGGGCAGGACGTTGCCGTAGAAGTCGCGGAACTCGTCCAGGATGAGCACGACCGGCTCGAAGTCGGTCTCGGTGGCTTCGCCGGCGATGACGGCGGCGTAGCGGTCCTCCATGATCTGCCAGACGGCGTGGATGAGGGCGACCTGCTCATCGACGTAGGTGGCGACGGTCTGGACGTTGGGCCATTCCCGGAATCCGAGGAACTCGATGCCCTTGCCGTCGACGATGTGAACGGGCCATCCCCACTTGGCGAAGCGGGCGACGATGTTGTGCAGCAGCACCGTCTTACCGGTACCGGTGGGGCCGACGACCATGAGCATCGGGTCGATGGCGGGACGCCAGGCGATGGTGGCCCCGTCCTCGTCGACGGCGTAGGGGATCTCGACCCGGTCGTAGTTCAGCAGTGGATCCATGTCGTGCTCACGCGGGGCCGGGGAAGGTACCCGCGTTGGCAGCGTGGGGCGAAGCTCGAAGCGGACGAAGTCCTGGTGCAGCTGGAACCGCGCTCGCCAGCGGCCCGCCATCATCGCGGACATGCTGCGCTCGACTCGTGCTCGCTGAGCGGCGGTGGCGACGCGAGTGCCGGCCTGGTGGTGGACGTTGAGGGCGACGATCTGGCGGGTGACCGCGGTCGCCTCTTCCGAGGGTGAGGAGGTACCCGCGGCGGGGGCCTGGTCGAAGTCGTCGGACTCGAGAGACGCCTGCATCTCGTCGAACTCCGGGGTGAGGCGGGCGCCGGGGCCCAGCAGGGACCGCACGAGACGTTCCGCGCGCAGGACTTCCAGCTCCAGGTAGGGGGCGAGGGAGGCGTCGCGGTACTTCCTGCGCAGCTGCACGACTCCCTTGCGGGTGTCGTGGCGCACGATCACGTAGTCGCAGCCCAGCAGACGCGACACGGTGTCGAGCACGGACGTCTTCCACTTGGGATGGTCGGCGTTGACCACGCCTCGGGCGTAGGCGAGCTTCAGGCGCAGCGGCGTCCCGACCCACCATCCGTTCCATCGGGAGGCGATGACCCCCGCGCCGCCCTCCCCCGCCTCGCCCTTCTCGGGACGTTCCGGCTTCCAGCGGCTGGCTTCGACGTGACGGCGCGAGGGCTTGCGCAGTCCCAGCAGCGGGGTCAGGGCTTCGGTCAGGTCGTCGGCGAGCGCCGCTCGGCGTGCGCTGCGGACGCCGTGGACGGCTTCGTGCAGCGAGGCTGCTCCGCCGAGGACGGCGGCGACGGCTGAGAGCTTGGGGTAGCCGACCTCGGGAGCTGCGGCGTAGCCGGCCACGGCACCGGCCAGGCACACCAGCGAGCGCGTCGGCCAGGTCGTAGGCCGAGGAGGGAGCGCCGCAGTCCGGGTGAGCATCGTCGTGCCCGGCTCGCTGAGCAGCCCCGAGCCTCCGGGGTCGGTGCCTCCCAGCGAGGGTGGGCGTTCCTGCGTCGCAGCCGCGGCTTGCGCGAGGGAGGGCATGCCGATCTCCTGTCGGGTGAGCTGTCCCCTGGTGGGGCCGGTTCACTCCGGTAGGTGGCTCAACCGCGCACGGTGTGACAGGTCCGGAAGAGCTTTCTGCCCGCGCCGCGCTACCGCGCCGATGTGGAGGTGTGGCTTGCGGCGCTCGCTGGTCGTGGGGCACCCGGCCGCGGTGGCGTCGCCTCAGCCGTCGGTCTGGATGACGTGGCGCCCGAACAGGGCGGGCCCCTTCAGCGAGGACGGGCGATCGGAGGTGTCGACGACCTCCTGGTCATGCTGGCGAGCGAGCACTTGCGCATGGTGACGATGCGCCTGTGATCCAGAGGCGACCGCATGGTGACCTCTGGGCCGTCAGTAGCCGTGAGCTCATCCCGACCTACTCGGTCACTTCGGTCGAGTCCTCCGACGCGGCGGCAGAGTCCTCTGAAGCGGTGGCGCCCTGTTGGGCCATGTTCTCGGTGTTGACTGCCCCAGCCCATGGTGGCTGAGCACGACCGGCGATCGAGGCACCCGGGGCGACCTGGATGACGTCGTCCGCTTCAGCGGCAGTCCGCCCTTCGATGCGGGCGCCCAGTCCCAGCCTGAGGTTGCCCTCGATGTAGGCGTCCTGCCCTAGCTCGAGGTCACGGTCGCTGTGTGCGTCCTGCGCCAACTGAAGGTGGCCATCGATGTGGGCGTCCTGCTCCAGCTGAAGATGGCCGCCGATGTAGGCGCCCTCCCCCAGCGTGAGGTGGCTGCCGATGTGGGCGCCCTCCCTCAGCCAGAGGACGCCGTCGATGTGGGCGTGCGGCCCCAGCCAGAGGTCGCCGCCGATGTGGGCGCCTGGCCCCAGCGTGAGGTCGCCGCCGATATGGGCGCCCAGCCCCAGCCAGAAGACGCCGTCGATGTGGGCGCCTGGCCCCAGCGTGAGGTCGCCGCCGATGTGGGCGTCCGACCCCAGCCGGAATTCGCCGCCGATGTGGGCGCCTGGCCCCAGCTGGAGGTCGCCGCCGATGTGGGCGCCCAGCCAGAACTTGCCGCCGATGTGGACGCCTGGCCCCAGCTGGAGGTCGTCGTCGATGTGGGCGCCTTGCCCCAGCGTGAGGTCGCCGCCGATGTGGGCGTCCGACCCCAGCCAGAGCTTGCCGCCGATGTGCGCGCCTGGCCCCAGCCAGAAGACGTCGTCGATGTGGGCGCCTGGCCCCAGCGTGAGGTCGCCGCCGATGTGCGCCCTCGACCCCAGCCGGAAAACACCGATGTGGGCGCCTTCGACGAGCGCGAGGTCGCCCGAGAGGTAGAAGTTGGTGAGGTCGATCTTCCCGAGGCGCTGCCCGGTGAGGGTGAAGTCGTCCAACAGTTGGGCGCCCCGCAGGTTGACCTCGATCGGTGGGGTGTTCCCGTCGATGAGGGGAAGCATTGCGGTGATCAGGCGCTGGGCGGTGCGGCGCACCTCGGCTTCGGCGTCTCGAAGATCACGAACTACCTCATCACTGGGCTGCCAGGCGCGAGGGCGCGGCTGGTGGGGACCGGTCTCGGCAACGTCGGCGGTTGCATCGCCGTCGCCCGTCGTCTCGTCTGAGTCGGCCGGTGCGTCGTGGTCGGGGTGGTGGAACGGCTGCCGCAGGTAGGCGCAGAGGATGTCGACCACCGTCGGCACCCGGCCCCGGTCTTCGTCGGCGAGGCGGAACAGGCTGTGCATGCCGCCGAGTCGAACGGCTGCGGCGGTGTGGCCGAGCTGCTCGACGGCTTTGCCGAAGCGGTCGTCGCGGGCGCCGGTGACGTCGCGCTGGTCGGTCAGGTCGTTGGCGCGGCGGGTCTCCTCGAGGGCGGCTCGGGTCAAGCTCGCGGTGTGGTGACTGACGACGACACCGATGCCGGCGGCAGCGGCAGCCATCACCGCCCCGGACAGGACGCCTAGCGGCGACCGGGCGGAGATCTCCGCGGTGACGCGGGCGTTCGGGTCGGCCGGCGTGGGCTGCACGTTGTCGGGGACGAACAGGTCGGGTAGGTACACCCAGATGCCGACGATGACCGCGACGGCGACCACGATGATGCCGACGATGAGCCAGATCAACCTGGGCGGCAGGCCGCCTGCGGTGTTCGTCGGGGAGACGTTGCTGGCCTTACCGGCTCGGTCCGGATCGCGGTCTGCGATCGGTGGAGATTTCTTGGCCGACTTGTCGACGGCGCTCTCTGGATCGGCCATGCCAAGGGATCTTGCCGCTCGCTCGTTGATCCGTCTCGTGGACGCTGGCACAGAGTGCACTACCGCGTCGCGGCGCACATCGGTGATGCCGCGATCTGCGTGGCTTCGGGGACGGGAAAGACGCGGGCACTGAGGAGGCCCTCAGCCGCGCTTGGTCGCAAGGAGACGTCAGTGGCCGTCGGGGCGCGAACTGTGCGTACTCGACGCGCCGGGCTCACGTTAACCCTTGCCGCTCGCTTGACAGTAGGGGTACGCTCAAGCTGAGGTTCCCGGCGTAGCCCTCGGATTCGAGCGATCCCAAACCGTCGCTCACACATGTCACACACCCCCGCCTGTGTCACAGCGAAGACGCTGGCCTCGGAAGCGGTTCTTCACCTCGCGCTTCAGGCCCCCAGAGCGGCGCTGGGGGGTTCTTCTCCCCCGGCACTGCTACCGAGCGAGCCCTCGATGGTGAGGGGGCTGGCACTCGCGGCTGGTGCTGGATCGGCGCCACCTTGGGGCTCCTGATCGGGGGTGCGGCGACGGTTCCAGTACGCGCGCATCGCCTGGCTCTGGCGAGCGCTACCGGCCGGGCTGGGTCCGCGCCGGGTCTGCTCGGGCGCGGGCGGGAAGAGCTGGCCGTCGTTGTACTGCTCCTCCAGCAGCTCGCACATCAGCGTCATCCCGGCGATGACCAGCTCGGACTTGGTGTTGAAGCCGTCCACCTCCAGCTGGGTCCAGTACCAGGCGTTCTTGGCCCGCTCCTCCAGCTCCTTCGGGGTGTAGTGGCTGTGCGCTCGCAGCCCCGTCGAGCGGTCAGGGTTGTAGCGCCCGCCGCGGCGCGCTTCGGCAAGGGGTGCCGCCGGGGACTCCACCGACTCCTTGCCAATGTGTCCTGCCTTGCCGTTGCGGGGTTCGCTGCCGAACGGATCGGCAAGGGGGCTGTCGTGGGTCTCCGGGTCCTCGCTCACCGGCCCGCCTCTCGGCTTCGTAGCGGGTAGTGACATGCCACATCGGGACGGCGTGGCTGTGACATGTCACTACTGCCGGCTGCGCAGGGTGCCTCGTTCACATCAGCTCCCGTCGGAGGCGGTGGTGATCTTCCCCGGCGCCCACGAGCCGCTGCCCTTGCTGACGCGGACTGTCGACAGCTCGCGTTCGGTGCGCTCCCCCTGACCGTCGAGGGCCGCCCACATGACGACGACGTCGACGACGATGGGCAGATCCTGGGTGTCGTCGCGGCCGGTGCGCAGGACGGCGTGCGCCTGCTGGTGCGGTTGCGTCCACCCACCGGCTTCCACATCGGAGGCAAGGGCCTGCCAAGCGACCTCGAGCAGCTCCTGACCATCAGTCGACCCCAGCAGGGCCGGGTCGGTGATGGCGCGGTCCCGCGGCAGCGAGCTGTTGAGGAGGTCCTGCAGGACCTGGTCGCTGACCGGCCCTGCCAAGGTGTCCTCGGGCGTGGGGATCGAGGATGCGTCCTCGCCCGCCGCGGGCGTGGGCGGGGAGGGGGCGACGCTGTCGGTGGTGGATGCGGCCGGCGGAAGCACGGGATGTGGAGCTCCTGCGGTCGTCGTGAGCGCCGGCGGCGCCGGGGACGACGCGCTGCCGCCCTCGACGTTGCCCGTGGGAGGCGTGGTGGCTTGCCGTTCGGTGGCGGTCGTCGAGGTGGCGGCAGGCGTGGGCGCCTCCCACGGCAAGGGAACAGGCAGCAAGCAGAGTGCCCCGACCACCGCCAGCAGCGCCGCGGCGCACGACGGCAGCAGCACGCTCCGACCGGGGACTGCGCGTTCGGGGCCTTCGACGTCGTCTCCGTCGTGCCCTCCGTCTCCGTCATCCCGGTCGTCTTCGTCGCTGAGGTCGTCCTCGGGGAGCTCGGCCAGGAGGTCGTCAGACTCCAGGCGCCGCGCGTCGGAGGCAGACGCGTTCGGCGAGGACGCATCGGGGAAGTCATCGGGGTCGGGATCGCTCGCAGCGAGCGGGCGGGTGCGGCGGCGGTCTGTACGGGCGGTGATCGGTTGCATCCTTGGGCTCCTGTTGATCGGTTCTGGGCGTGGCGCTCGCGGTCAGCTCGGCCTGCTCCTTCACGGAGGTAGGTGCTGCCGGGGGTGCGGTTGCGACAGGAGCACGTCGTCGTATCTGGCCCCTTGCCGATGTGGGACTGACCTTGCCGGCGGCGGTGTCCGCTGGATCTCGGCGCTCGCTGGCCTGCTGAGAGGGACGCGTGCTGCTCAGGCGTGGGCTTGGACGTCGGCCTGACTCAGGGGAAGTGGACGGCGCCGGCGTAGGAGCTCATCCAGACGGCCTCTTCGCGCACGAAGGTGCCGGTGCGGGGGGCGTTGATCATCTGTCCCCCGCCGAGGTAGATGGCGACGTGGTAGATGCCGGTACCGGCGCCCGGGTTGGAGCCGAAGAAGATCAGGTCGCCGGGGGCGACGGCTTCCAGGCCGGCTGAGCGCGGGATGCGCTGCCCCTGCAGGGACTGCTGGGAGGACACGCGGGGTAGCTGGATGCCGGCGACGGCGTAGGCGTACTGGGTCAGACCGCTGCAGTCGAAGCCGACCGTGTTGGCTCCTCGACCGAAGCCGCGGGAGGGCCCACCGATGACGGTGCCGCCCGGGCCCGGGCGTCCCGATCCGCCGCCCCAGGAGTACGGCGTGCCGGTCCACTGCCGGGCGGCGGCGATGACGACCGCGGCTCGGCCGCTGGCTTCGGGGACGGCCGCTCCCCCGGCGGCCACCCCGATCTGGTCGAAGGTGTCGATGTTGGCCAGGACCTTGGCCACGTAGGTCTGCGAGCGGTTGTAGCCGTACAGGGCGGTGCTCAGCTGCTCGCGGTTGGAGAGGTCCTTCGCGCTGGTGCCGCAGAGGTGGACCACCGCGCCGAGGGTGACGTCGTAGGCGTTGTGCGGGTCCGCGACGCCGTCGCCGTTGCCGTCGCGGCCGTAGGCGACCCAACTGGTGGGGATGAACTGCACCGCTCCCACGGCACGGTCGTAGACGGTGTCGCCGTCCCAGCGCCCGCCGTCGGTGTCGTAGATGGCGGTGCGGTTGCCGCCGACGCCGGAGCCGTTCAGCGCTGGGCCGATGATGTGCGGGGTGATGTCGCCGGTGGGGCTGATCTGTCGCCCGGCGGCGAGGTTGGACTCCACCTGAGCGATGCCGGCCAGGATCGACCAGCGCATGCCGGTGCACTTCGGTGCCACGGTGGGAGTGGCCGCGGCCGCCTTGCCGAAGGCGTCCAGCAGGACCGCGTTGACGCCGGGCACCGAGGACGGGGCCAGTCCTGAAACACCGCCGCCCCCGCCGCTGAGCGCGGACACCACGACCAAGAGCAGGACCGCGACTGCCGCGACCACCGCCAACATCAGACCCGCCGCGGCGCCGACGATCCACTTCAGGGGGCCACCCCCCTTGCCGTTCCCTGCGCCGTCGACCTTGCCGGTGGCGTCCGTGCCAGCACCCGTCCCCGGCCGCGGGGTCGTGATGGTCGCCATGACTCAGGCCGACTTCTTGCCGAAGCGGAAGCGGGGCATGCGAGATCCGGCGGCAGGTCGCGGCGGAGCAGTTGCGCGAGCAGCTTCAACGCGGCCGGCTTGCCGGTTGCGAGCCGCGGCGGCGGTCCGCCGCGGAGATGCGCCAGGGCGGGCACCGGTACGGGTGGAGCTCATGCCAGCGGTCGGTGCGGCGCTCGATCCAGCGCCCTTGGGGGTGGACAGGCCGATGGCTGCTGCGGTCACGGCCGGGGCGGCCGCGCGACCTGCCGCCTTGCCGATCGCGACCGCGGGACGGGCAGCCGTGGCCAGGCCGTCGCGGTACTCCCCCGCGAACGCTTTGCCCTGGCCCACCTTGCGCTGCACGACCCCGCGAGCGGCTGCGGCGCGAGAGCGAGCGGCGGCCTTGACGATGCGGGTCGCCCGCGGCACGTAGACGGGAGCCCCGATGGTGGCCTTGGCGGCCACTCCCGCTACACCTCCGGCAAGGCTCGCCGCGGTGACCCCGGCCTTGACGACGCGGTTGCTGGTTACGCGCTGCAGGATGCGCTGGGCGGCGTTGCCTCCCCCGGCTGCTGCAGCGCCACCGACCGCGCCACCGCTCGAGGCGCCAGAACCGCCGAGCGCGCGGCCACCGGCGGCGCGCATGGCTGCGGCCTGCCCAATGGCCTGACGGGCCTGGGACAGCTTGGGCATCTGGGCCGGTCGGGCCTTGCCGCCGCCGCTGAAGGCGGCCGCCTTCTCCGCCATCCGCCGGGCGCGCTCGCTGATGCGTTTGCGCGCGACGACGGTCACGACGATGAAGGAGATGACCATCGCGTCGACGATGAAGAAGCGCACCAGCATGTCCGTGTTGGTCTTGGTGGTCAGGACCCCACGTAGGAAGACGCAGTAGAGCGCAAGCAGGATGATCAGGCCAGCGACGGTGAGCACGGCCCCGAGCAGGCCTGCGACCGAGCTCCACAGGCCGCTGCGTTCGCCGGGCAGGATCGCCAGGATGACGTCGATGATCAACTTCACGGCGAAGAAGATGACCATCAGGGTCGCCAGGAAGATCAGGACGACCAGGACGATGCCCAGGGCGGCCAGAGCACCGCCGGCGGGGGTGAGGATCGCGATGGCTCCCACCCCGGTCCAGCCGGGGTCGTCGGCCCAGTCCTTCAGCTTCTCGTCGCAGTCGCCGACGGCCGAGCGCGCGGAGTCGTCGTCGGAGTCGTAGGGCCCGCCGGCCAGGGCCTTGTCGTAGGCGCTCTGGCAGGAGGTGCCGTCGATGACGCGGCCGTAGTTGATCATCTGGTGCGGCAGGCGGACGAAGGTGTCGACCATGGCCCCGCCGGTCTTCTGCTCGATCAGTCCCGGGTCGGGGGTGGCGCTCTTGCCGTCGCTGGTGATGACGGTGGCCACGGCCTGACCTGCGTCGCGCGCGCCGTAGAGCACCCCGTGGGGACCGGTGATGAGCGCGACGGGATTGGCCAGGGCCCCGGCGGCCAGGACGGCGATGGTGGTCGAGACCAGCAGCTGCACCAGGCCCTTGGCGAAGCGGCCGCTGGCGATGATGCACCCGACCCACAGGCCCATGACGACCAGCGCCAGTCCCCGCAGGCCCAGCTTGGCGATGACGTCGTTCTGCAAGGTCAGGGCCACCGGCTTGATCGCCTCGACCAGCCACTGCACCCACTCCATCTGCAGGGCCAGGTTGATCATGGCGACGGCCGCACCCACGGTCCAGCGGTAGGCCTCCCACATCCCCGACAGCAGCACCCCGTTGGTGATCAGCTTCATCGCGTTCGTGACCCCGCCGGTGTCCACGCTGAGCTGGTACTTCCCGATCGACAGCTCATGCGTGTCCGCCGCGTCCAACGGCGCCAACGGGCCACTGGACGACGTCGAGCCACCACCCGTCGCCGCGCTACCCGTTGCCGCACCGGCGCCGCCGGCGCTCGCGGGCGGAGCCGCTGGGTCTGCCGGAGCTGACGGGGTCGCCGGGGTCGCCGGGGTCGCGGAGCTCGCCGTGCCAGTGGAGGGAGTGGCGGCCGCCGACTGCTCCGGGGCCGGGCGCGAGGAACGTTCTCGCTGCGCTCCAGCAGACGCTTCGGGAGAGGGACTGTCTCTGTCCTGCGTAGCGTCGCTGCTGATGTCGTAGCCGGGCGCGTTCGGGGAGACCCGCCCGGTAGTCACCGCCGTGGAGGTCGCGGCGGGGACACCGGCCCAGGCCGAGGCGGGCTGGAGCAGCTGCACTCCTGCCAGCACGCACACCAGCACGCACAGCAGTACGCCGGTGACAGCCCACCGCGCGCGATGAGGGGTACCGGGGCGGCGCGAGGGCTGAAGGACCCTCATCCCTGGTCCTCGTCCCGGTCCTGGGGCTCGCCCTCGGGCTGGTGGCTGGTACTGGTGGGGGCGGCGCTGCGTCGCGGGCTGGCCTTCTTGCGCCGGCTGGGCGGCAGGGCTGCGCCGGGTGCACTGGAGGCTTCAGGGGCTGCTGCGGCGGTGACGTCCGCCGCTTGAGCTTGGTTGCGTACGCGCGTGGGCTTGTCCAGGACGGCGGCCGCCGTGCCGGTGCTGGCGGTGCTGGTGCGCTGGGGACGTCGGATCGGTGTGGCCGGGCTCGTCGTCGACGGGCTCGTCGTCGACGGGCTCGTCGTCGACGGGCTTGTCGTCGAAGGAGGCGTCACGCGCGAGGTGGTGCGCCCGGTGCGCGTCCCGGGCTCGAGAGCGGAGGTCGCGGGTCGGGTCGCGTCACTGCGGGTGGCGGGGCGGGTGGCCGGGGGCGTGGCCGCAGCGGTCGAGGGGCTGGTGGGCTGCTTGAGCAGCTTGGAGCTGCTGGCGCGGGGCGTGGTCGAGTAGGCGATGCGGCGGGCTTCGAGGGCTGGACCGAGGATGCGGACCCGACCGATGCGGCGGTAGGAGTCGCGGAAGATGCCCTCCCCGCGCCGTTCCGGGTCGACCTTGCCGTCGGGGTCGGCGGGGTCTCGCGGAGACAGGTCGCCGGTGATCTCGTCGAGGTGCTCCTGGGTCGGCTCCAGGCCGATCCACTCCAGCGCCTTGCGGGCGAGGTTCTCGTCGGTCAGGCGCATGACGAGGCGGTAGGGAATCAGCCCACGCAGCGTCGGGGAGCCGAAGTCGTTCTCGCAGTCCTGTGAGCCCAAGCCGGCGGCCGCGCCGACCTTGCGGCCCTCGCGGACGAAGATCTCCAGCTCCTGCTCGCCTTCGATCGAGGCGGTGATGTGGTGGCACTCATCGCAGACGAAGAAGACGAGCTCGTCGGGATCGGCGAAGGCCACCGCGCGCGCCAGGGACATCAGCAGGGCGTACATGGCGCGCCCGAAGTGCTTCTCGGGGTCCATCTTGCGGAACAGGTGCTCGTTGAGGAGTTCGGCGCGGGTGGGCAGCTGCAGGCCGTGGGTGGTGAAGATCAGGGCGCGGGAGGACCACAGGTCCAGGGCCGGCAGCGTCTGGTCGAACAGGACCCGGGCGTAGCTCTTGGTGCGCAGGCCCCGCAGCTTGCGGCCCAGCTCGTTCGCGCCGGGCAGGTCGTGGCGGGCGGGGTCGAGCAGGTGCTCGGTCAGGGTCTGCAGGCTGTCGATGTCGTGCTTGGCCCGGTAGGCGGGGTCGGTGGTGTAGGTCAGGGCCAGCTCGACGTCGCTGTCGGGAACGATCGACAGCAGCGGGGTCAGCAGGCGCTGGGCCAGGCGGGAGCCTTCGTCGCCGGGGAACATGCGCAGCGGGTCCAGGCTCCACTCCAGGTACACGCCAGCGTCGAGGTTGTCCAAGACGGCGGCGACGGTGCACGAACCCAGCGAGCGGCCGAACGGGACGTACTCGCCGGTGGATGAGCGGTCGATGCTGACCAGGCGAGCGCCGCGGTCCACGAGGGCGCCGGCCAGCGACTTCAAGGCGTAGGACTTCCCGCTGCCGAGCTCACCGGCGACGGCGACGGCGGCGGAGAAGTTGGCCAGGATGGTGGCGAACAGGTCGACCATGACCACCGATGTGGCCAAGGTGGTCTCGTTGACCGCCCACAGGGCTCCGCGTCCATCGCCCAGGGCGCTGGAGACGTTCGGGACGGCGGCCGAGAACCCTTCTGAGAGGGAGATCTGGGTCAGGTCGTTGAACTTCTTGGGCCAGGCGGTGCCGGGCAGCATCGCCCACCAGGCGTCCTGCTGCTCCCCCAGCGGCCGCTCCAGGGGGTGGCCGAAGGCGTTGTAGAAGCGGGCGAGCGTGGCGCCGTTGATCAGGGCCTGTTCCCGGGTGGCGGCGCTGGTGGCGAAGAAGGTGATGGTCTGCAGCTCGACCTCGAGCTTGTCCTTGGCCAGCAGCGCCTGGTACTCGGTGAGGGCTGCGGCGACGGTGTCCAGCTCGTGGCTGCCGGTGGAGATCTCCCCTTCGCGCTGCATGTACTGGTCGTTGAGGTTCTTCACGGCGCGCTGGTTGCGGGAGAGGACTTCTTCGCGGGCGGTGTTGCGCATCCGCACGGCCCAGTCCACGGGCACGCCGCTGTCTTCGGCCTTGCCCAGCCACTCGGTGCCGGGGAAGACCGCACCGGCCGTGGGCGTCCCGGCGAGGACGGCCAGGGACTGGTAGGAGACCAGTGTGTCGTCGTCGGTGTCGACGATCTTGAGGACCTTGCGTTGGGACGGCAGCAGGCGTCGCAGTCGGGCGCGGAACCCCTTGCGCCAGCCGTCGGCGGGTACGTCGCTGACGGCGGCCTCGTCCAGGATGAGTCGCCCGATGCGCCCTGGGGAGGCCATGTGCTGCACCGCGGCGAGCTCGTGCTCGGTCATGTCGGCAGCGGCCTTGAGCTCGTCGGTGCTGGGGGCCGGCGGCAGCCAGGTGTCGTGCTGGCCCAGCCCGCGGGTCTGGGCGTGGCGGTAGAGCCACACGGTCTCGGCGGCGGTGGCTGGGCGGGCGTTGAAGGGGCCGGGGATGAGGGCCTGAATCTCGGCTGCCTGCTGCAGGCGGTCGGCCAGGATCGCGGTGGCCGGGACTCCCCGAGGGGCTCCGAGCTTGTTCAGCAGGCTGGTGGTGCCGGCGCGCAGGGGCTCGCTCAGGCGGCTGGCGCCGCTGTTGCGCAGCGGGACGCTGAGCCAGTAGGTGCGCTCTGACAGGGGCAGGTCGGTCTCGAGGCGTTCGGTGGTGGCTTCGACCTCAGCGGCCCACTCCGGCAGTTCCTCCAGAGGGTGGTTCAGACCGCGCAGCATGTCCCGGATGACCTGGACGGGGTCGGTGTCGACCTCGAAGCCCAGGTGCAGGGACTCCCCGCCCAGGCTGCGGTAGAGCATCTGGTGCAGGACGCGGATCTGCTCCTTCTCCGCGACCGCGCGACGCCCGTAGGCCTGCCCCTGCAGCCGCCACGTCGCCCAGACGGTGCCGTCGCGGGAGAAGAGCAGGTGTCCGCAGAGGTTCTGGATGGGATGTTCCATGGTGGTGCTCAGTGCCTTCCCGTGGAGCCGGTAGCAGTCAGCGGCCGGGCTGGAGAACCGGTGGTGGAGTCAGCAGCAGCTGTGGAAGTGGCTTTGGCGCGGGCCTGCTGGCGTAGCCGCTGCACGCCGGTGAGGGGCCCGGTGAGGGGCCCGGTGAGGGGCCCGGTGAGGGGCCCGGTGAGGGGCCCGGTGAGGGGCCCGGTGAGGGGCCCGGTGAGGGGCCCGGTGAGGGGTCCGGTGAGGGGTCCGGTGACCTCGTTCGGAGCCGTCACGTCCTGACGGTTCGCTGCGCTCGCCGGCACGATGGCCTGCGCACCGGTCTGGGCGATGCCAAGGAGGCCGCCTCGCCTGGCGGCTCGGGGCCGGGACGTGGACGAGACCAGGACGGGCGCGGCCTCGACCGCGGGCGTGGGCGGGACCGGCGAGGGGTGGCGCTGCTGCAGCAGGGCTTCGGCGGCGATCATCGTGGTCTCATCGGCGATGACGATGGTGCTCATCACAGGCGTCGCCTGACGCGCGGGCAGCGGCTTCCCTCGGTAGGTGCCCTCGGTGGCGCTGTAGCTGCCCAGCATGCCGCGCAGCACGGGGACCGGGCCGCGCCCGCGCCAGGGGACCTTGCGCATGACGATGATCACGGCCGCGGTCAGGCCCAAGAGCAGGGGCCCGTTGACGAAGAGGCCGCGGCCGCCACCCCACAGCGGCATGGTGCGGTACCCGACGACGAGCAGGCAGACGGCGGTGACGAACTGTCCGACGGTGTACGGCCCGTAGGGGATGTCGCTGCCGTTGGGCAGGCGCCCGATCAGTGTCGGGAAGCGGCGGGCGAGGGTGTAGAAGCGGGTGATGCGATGCCCGGGCGGGAGGGTGACCTCTACGCCGCCGGCGGTCGCGCTGTTCACAGCTGCACCGCAGAGGTGGTCGTGACGCGTCCGCTGTCCAAGTCGATCGCATCAGCGTGCACACCGGGTGTCTGCTGGACGGCGGGCAGAGCCACCGTCTTTTCGACGTCATCTGCGAGCAGATCCGGCTTCCGGACGACAACGACGACGACGGCAGCGATGACGACGGCGAGGACTACCCGGCCGAGGGTGATGGTCTTGAACCAGTTGAGGGTGGAGCCGACGACCCAGAACCCGATGAGGATCGCGAAGCCCTTGACGGTGGTTTCCGCGCTACCGGTCATCTGGTCGATGCGGTTGAAGATGTCCATGGCTGTCTCCTGAATGAGGTGAGAAGGGGTTGGTTGGGTCGGGTCAGGGGTGCTGCGCGGCGGTGCTGGCAGCAGGTGAGGCGTTGGCCGCGGAGCTGGCTGGGTGCGCGGTACCGGCGGCCGTCGGCAAGGTGAGCGCCGGGCCGGGGGCGATGGACGAGATCTCCCAACGCCCACCGCGGGCCGTGAGGTCCAGGGCGTACTGGGTGCTGCCGGGCTGCTGGTCGCGGTTGCCGAAGACGGCGGTGACCAGGACCTGGGCGTGCTGTCCGTCGGAGGGTGCATCCGAGGTGGGATCGTCCTCGCGGGCCAGGACGGACTGGACCTGCACGCTGAGGTAGGGCGCCGGCGTGATGGCCTTGATGACGTGGCCTGGGGTCACGTAGCGGGTGACGTCTCCGCTTCCCGTGGCGTAGGCCGCCAGGAACTGGCTGATGCTGGTGCCCAGGCCACCGGTGATGTTGACCTGCTGGTTGTAGGCCAGCTCGGCCCCCTCCCCCGAGACCGGGCCGGCGACCGGGGTGGGCAGCAGCAGCGCGCGCATCTGCCGAACCGGCATGCTCGAGGCCGCTCCAGCGGTCGGGCCGGTCACGGCAGTGGGTGCAGCAGCAGATGCAGAGCGTGAGGCGCCCGCAGCGGCCGTGCTCATCCCGTTCGTAGTCCCCACCTGCGCCAGGACGGGCACCGCGAAGTAGCGCCGGACCATCACGCGGGCTCCCGTGCTGTCGGGCTCTTCCACGTCAGCGGCGACGGTGACCTGCCACGCCGTCGAAGGGCCCGCAACGCCGTCCTGCTGCTCTGTTTCTGCGCCTGCCTCTCCCGCAGCGCTCTGGTCCGTGTTCGCGGCCGGTGCGCTGGGTGCGGCGGCGTAGTCCTGCACGTGCGTGACGTCGGCGACAGCCACGTTCTGGATCCGCGAGACGGTCGAGGGCAGTCGGAACCCGTTGCTGGTCTGCAGGTAGAAGCTCAGCGCCTGCTCGTTACCGGCGGGGGTGGTCAGCCAGGCGGTGACGAACTCCTCCGCGAAGTTGCCCACCGCCGCGACCTCACCCGGGTCCTGCTGAGCGGCGGTGGACGCCGGTACTTGCGTGGACACGCGGATACCGGCCTGCCACCACAGGAGCAAAGCCGCCGGCCCAGCCAGCAGCGCCAACAGCAACAGCAGGCGCACCAGGCCAGCGCCGTGGGCGGCCCCGGAGGTCCAGCCCATCGTCCGGGCAGCCTGAGGGGCGTCCTGCGAGGTGTCGCCCTGACGGCCCTTGGAGCTGCTGCGGTTGGCGCCGACGCGGTTGGCGCCGCGGTTCAGGCGCGCCCGTAGGCCAGTGACCTCGCTGTCGATGGACGCCGGGGCGTTCGCCGATCGCGCCGCGGTTCGACGCGAGGCAGTCAGCATGGCTGCCCGCCGATGCCGGTGATGTGGCCTGGGCCGGTCGCGATACGGCGGATCCCGCTCCAGCCGTAGACGGTGCCCAGCTCGAGCAGCAGGTCGCTGACCCGCTGGGTGCCACGGGGAGCCGATCCGCGGTCAGTGCCGGTCGGCAACACCGTTGTCGGGGCCCGCTCAGGCGCAAGGCTGTCCGACAGCCTCGTGGAGGCCGCGTCGGCGACGGCGAGGCGGTCCTCGATCCCCTCGTCAGACGCTTCGTCGGTACCGGCCAGCTCCTCGTCCCCGCGAACCTGCGCGCCCTGCAAGACGTGCCAGCTGGAGCGTGCTCGCTGCCACCGTGCACTGCTCAGCAGCTCGACCACGGCAGTAGCCGCTGCCAGGTCGAAGGGCTGGGACTGCAGCGTGCTCAGGCGGGCGCGCAGGGTCTGCATGCCGTCATAGGCCTCGGCGGTGGCGAAGAGCAGCTCCCCCACGACTTCCGGCGCATCTCCGTTCTGCCCTTCGGCGCTCGCCGGCGCGGTGCAGCTTCGTGCCGCGAGCGCGGACGGAGTCAGCTCGTGGGATGTGTCGGTCGGGCAGATGTCGGGTGCGGGTTCGTTCTCGGTCATCGCTTCCTCCGGCCGTGGGTACAGGACGGGGCTCCCCCAGGTCCCTCTCATCGAGGTAGGTGCCTGCTCGCTGGGGGGTGTGACCGGAAGAGGTCAACAACTTTCGTCACCGAGAGTGATGTAGGTCACATCTCCGCTCGCAGGTCTCTGACCTGGGCAAACGACCTTGCCGTTCGCTGCAGAGGCGTATCGGCAAGGGGTCGAGTCCACGTTGTGTCACTAGTGGCAAGCCGAGCGGCAAGGGGGGATCCGCAGCGTCAGCAGCTCCACCGCGCACGAACGGAGCTGACCGATGTCTTCCACTCCCCTGCTGTCCCGCTCCAGCGCCTCCCGCGGCCTGCTGCCGTGCTCTTGCCAGCAAGGCAGCCGGGCGGCCTACACCCGCTCGTACTCGGCGCGCCTGCAGGTGTGCGCCGCCCTGAACCGGGAGTGGGACGCGATCCTGGAGGCTGGGCAGCACAACGAGCAGGTGGCCCGCTGGAGTCGCGGGCCCCTGCGCCACACCAGCGCCGCGGGGGTCGGATCGGTTCAGGATCTCGAGCAGGCGTGCCGTGACGCGGCAGGCAGCGCGAACGACACCCTGCTGCTGGCGCTACTTCGCGCCTACCAGGACGGAGAGGCCTTCGCCGGCCGCGTCCTCCTGCAGCTGTTCCTGGGCAAGATCGTCCGCATGGGCCTGCCGGGTCGGACCGGCAGCACCGCCGAGGAGTACGAGTCCGACGCGTTGGAGGCCTTCTGGACGGTCATGAGCACCTACCCCTGCGACCGGCGGCCTCGCAGCGTCGCCGCCAACCTCGCCCTGGACACCCTGCACCAGGTGCGGGTGCGCCCCCAGACCATCGAGCGCCTGGACTGGGACCTGTGGAGCTGGGAGCTGCACAACCACGAGGAGCGGGCTAAGGAGCACGACCCCACCAGCAGCGTCCTCGTCCTTATCCGCGACGGACTGCAGGCCGGGGCCATCAGCGACGGGGAAGCCCAGCTGCTGGCGATGACGTACGCGCCCTCCTCGGTGCCGATCACCGGCGTCGAGATGAGCATGCAGCTCGGGATTTCTGCGGCAACCCTGCGCCAGCGCACGTCGCGGGCGGTGGCACGCCTGAGCGCCTTCGTGCACGAAGACACCTCCGCTCCCCAGAGGCGCCTCTCCCCTACCTGCCCGGCCAAGACGCTTGTGACCGACCTGTCGCACTGGACCGACGAGTGCGAGCTTCTCGAGCTCATGGGCGCTACGGGGACGGCGAGCTCCGTGCACAGACGTCGGGACATGGGCCAGCAGGCAAGCCGACACGTCGGCTCGCACGAGCGCTGATGCAGTAGCTCGCACGCAGGCTCGCACGCAGGCTCGCACGCAGGCTCGCACGCAGGCTCGCACGCAGGCTCGCACGCAGGCTCGCACGCAGGCTCGCACGCAGGCTCGCACCCAGGCTCGCACGCAGGCTCGCACCCAGGCTCGCACCCAGGCTCGCACCCAGGCTCGCACCCAGGCTCGCACCCAGGCTCGCACCCAGGCTCGCACCCAGGCTCGCACCCAGGCTCGCACCCAGGCTCGCACCCAGGCTCGCACCCAGGCTCGCACCCAGGCTCGCACCCAGGCTCGCACCCAGGCTCGCACGCAGGCTCGCACGCAGGCTCGCGTCCCGGCTCGCGTCCCGGCTCGCACCCAGGCTCGCGTCCCGGCTCGCGTCCCGGCTCGCACCCAGGCTCGCGTCCCGGCTCGCGTCCCGGCTCGCGTCCCGGCTCGCGTCCCGGCTCGCGTCCCGGCTCGCGTCCCGGCTCGCACGCAGGCTCGCGTCCCGGCTCGCACGGCGGCTTGTCCACAGACGCGTGTCCCTGCCGTTCTCCCGGCCTGCGTCATCGCTACGGTTCAGGCAATCAGCAGCCCGCACCCCAGTGAGCGCGCTCCGGTGGACATGGCCGAGGGCGCAGACGAGGACGATGAGCATGGCCACCCCCACCATCGACCGCGATGGGCTCGGTCGAGCCCTTGCCTTCAGCAACATCAAGGGCGGCGTGGGCAAGACGTTCGCCACCGCGCAGTGCGCCGGCCTGCTGGCTTCAGTACCGGACTACCGCGTCTTGGCCGTCGACCTGGACATCCAGGGCAACCTGGACGAGGACTTCGGTCTGGGTGACCGCAGCGACGGAGGTCAGGGCCTGCTGCAGGCGGTCATGACGGGGACGGCTCCTCAGCCCCTCATGGACGTACGTCCAGGCTTGGACGTCATCTGCGGTGGCGAGTACCTGGCTGACCTTGCCGACGTCATCGACGCGCAGGCGAAGCGCCAACGCGACCCCAACCGCGCCTACAACGCGCTGGCGACGTGCTTGAGCCCCCTGGCTGCCGACTACGACTGGCTGCTCTTCGACTGCCCCCCGGGCAACGAGACCTTGCTGCAGATGGCGCTGGGCGCGGCTCGTTGGGTGGTCATCCCCACTCGCACCGATGACTCCAGCCGCAAGGGCCTGCGCAAGGTGGCGCGCCGGTTCGTCGAGGCTCGCGCCGTCCGCGGGCCTGAAGCCCCTCTGGACCTGCTCGGCATCTTCCTCAGCGCCGTCAACAGCTCGGCCAAGACCCTGCGCCGAGAAGCGCGGGACGCGATCATCGGCGACCTGGGCCCCGCGGGGGAGCAGCTGATGCTCAACACGGTCATCCGCTACGCAGAGTCCTCTGCCAGCGGGGCCCGCAACCGCGGCCTGCTGGTGCATGAGCTCGAGCAGCAGGTCGCTACGGCCGAGCCGTGGTGGCAGGCCGCCCGCGAGGGTCGCCCCGTCGTGTCACAGCCCGGCGCAGCCAGTGCTGCCGGCCTGGCTTCGGACTTCCAGTCACTGGTGCAAGAGCTACTGGCCCGCATCAGCGCCGCCGAGTCCACCGATGGCGCAGCCCACAGCCAAGAGGTCAACGACGACGTCGACGCGTACGTGCAGGCCGCACTGCGCCAAGACGCGAGCGCCTGATCAGGGCCGTGAGACGGCGCCCTCACTCAGACCCGACGCGGCTTGCGGCTCACATGGCAGCTTGCATGTCCACTGACGCTGTAGCTGAGACGTCGGCTCGCACGCAGGCTCGCACGCAGGCTCGCACGCAGGCTCGCACGCAGGCTCGCATCCCGGCTCGCACGCAGGCTCGCATCCCGGCTCGCATCCCGGCTCGCATCCCGGCTCGCATCCCGGCTCGCACGTCGGCTCGCATCCCGGCTCGCACGTCGGCTCGCCGGTAGTGCCTAGGGTCCCGCTGTTGCGCTGCTGGCGGGCTCGTTCACCTTTCCTCATCCACCTCTGTCAGCACTGGAGACGACATGAGCTCGAACACTCCCGGTCCCGCGAAACCTGCTCGCGGCCTGCCCACACCAGAGATCGACCTGGCCAGCGCCTTTCAGCCCTCCAGCGCCGTGGACCACACCAAGGGCCTGGGCGGAATGAGCCGTCGGCGGCCCGTGCGAGCCGCCGACTCAAGAGTCAGTGAAGCTGGGGCACGTGCTGGCGAGTCGGAGACGAAGTCCATGGCAGCGGGGGAGGGGTCATCCCCGGCTCCGCGGGGACGACAGGCCGGCCCCGCGGAGCCGGCCCGCTTGGAGGTGGTGGAGCCCCTCAAGCAGCCGGGGGAGCAGGGTGCCTCTCCCGAGGGGGCGACGCAGGCCCCAGGGGCAGGAGACGTCACGCAGGATCCGACAGCGCTGAGGACCGGGGCGCCGGTGGCGACCCGCACGGAGTCCGCTCCTCGTGCCCGGCGTACGAGGTCGGTTGCGACGGGGGAGGGCGCGACGTCACGCAGGGCTCGTAGCGGATCGCCGACCTCCTCAGCCCGACGGACGGCAGCAGGCGACGAGCCGAAGGCATCGGGGCGGCCGGCGGCGACCAAGGGCGGCGTGGCCTACGTGCCCGCAGCTACACGCGACCTGCTGGCGAGGCTTCGGGGAGACCGGGGCCGGACCCTCGGGGAGCTGGTGCTGAAGGCCTTGAACGCGCAGCACGCCCAGTTGGCCGAGCTGATGCAGCAGCGTCGTCCTCAGGTGGTCGAGGGCCCGCTGTTCTCCATGGCTCCTCCGCCTTCGCAGGTGCCGACGGTGCAGATCGCCATGCGCTTGAGCCAAGCCCACTGGGATGTGCTGGACACGCTGGTTGAGCAGTACGGGGCAGCCAACCGCGGCGAGCTCATCGACGCCGTCGTCCAGGCGGAGTACGGCTCCACCAGCGCGTGATCGAGCAGCCGCGAGTCCTCACCTGGGCTCGCGGGGCCGGAGGCAACGGCGCATCCGGCCCTGGCGAACTCGGCCACGGCGAGCGAGAGGGGAGTGGCTTGACCGGTGCAAGCGCTGCTTCACCGGCGCCACTCCCAGTCGCTCTGACTACCCTCACGGGGTAGCCATTACCCTCCCAAGGTAGTGAAGACCCCCCATTCGGTGTAATACTCGCCCCCGTCCAGGCCCCGGGGGTGCCCGGTCGAAAGATTCCGGCGTCACCGGTCACACCTGATGGCCTGCCTGCACCTACCGCAGTGAGCGGGGATTCCGGAGCAGCCTCCGGTCCAGAGCACGCTCGGCGGGAGGTGGAGAGGTGGAGCACGCAGGTGACGACAGGAGCCGCAGTGCTGCGGAGACCCCGAACGCCGCTGGCTACCCTGACCGCCGTGGTGGAGCCGTCTCGTACCGACTGGTGGCTGCTGGAGGACGTCGCAGTCTTCTTGGGCAGCTCCAAGAGCACGGTGACCGCCTACCGCTCCCGCGGGCAGCTTCCGGCGGCGGACACGACCTTCGGTCGATCCCCGGCCTGGCGCCCGCAGACGATCCGCGATTGGGCTGCGCGCCGGCCCGGGCAGGGCTGGCGCAAGACCACCTGAGCGCTGATCCCCAGCCTCATCCCGTCACGAGCGACTCGAGCGCGGCGCGCGCTGCACGTTACAGCTTTGGAGCTGTAACGTGCGGAGTGAACACCCGGCGTCACTACCTTGCAGCTGCAGACGACCGATCCAAGGAGGACTCGATGCAGCGCTTCACCACTTCCCGCCTGGCCGCAGCTTCAGCGGCCGTGGCGGTCCTACTGCTGGCCGGGTGTGGCAACAACGACGACATCGACTTCGGCAGCGACCCGCAGCAGGGGAGCAGCTCCACCAGCTCCCCGACCCCGAGCGTCGACACCGAGCAGCTCGAGCAGCAGAAGGTCCTGGAGGGCTACAACGCCTACTGGACGACCTACGACGCAACGGCGGCACAACCGTCCCCAGACAAGGCGGTAGTCAGCCAGGCCCTGACGCCCGTGGCGGTCGACCCGGCCCTGGACACCTCAGTCAACGACATCGTCAACGCCGCGCTGGCCGGCCAGAAGGCCTACGGCAACTACGTCGTGGACCCCAAGACCCCGGTCTTCCAGAACGAGGAGCACACCGAGGCCTTGGTCACCGACTGCATCGACTCCTCCCAGTCCGGCTGGGAGGACGCCACCACGGGTCAGAAGCTGACCGTCGGGGTGCCGGCCGTCTCCTCCAAGGCCACGTTGGTCAAGGGCGACGACGGCACCTGGCGGATGTCGCAGGTGACCTTCGACGACACGGTGACCTGCTCGTGAGCGCCGTGGGACGCCGTCGTGGGCTCACCGCCGCCGCGGCGCTCGTCAGCACCCTCGTGGTCCTGCCGAGCGCCGTGGCCGACGACGGCGTCCCCCCGGTGGTCGTCAGCAACAGCCACGGTGGCGTGGGCACCACGGTCCATCAGACGGGCACGCCGGGGGGCTCGGGCAAGGCTGCCAACGGGGCGCAGACCGTGCGTGCTCGAGGTGCAGGCTCGACGTGCTCCTACAACGACACCGTGGTGACCAGCACCGGGGGCACCGCGGTGACCCCGGCCGGTGCCGGACGCGCCAACGAGAACGCCGGTACCGGCCTGGTGGGGGACTCCACCCAGGGCCGCTTCGTCACCCGCTTCTGCGGCGGGGCCTCCACCGTCATCTGGGTCCCCAACGGCGCTGTCGCTGGACCCGCGGGAGTTCCGACCGTGACCCCGGAGATGCTCGCCCAGGACGCGCGCAACCTCCTGCCCATCCCCGTTCCCGCCTACGCCACCAACGGGTGGGGTCCCGGCGCCTCCCTGGTCAACATGCCCACCTGGTGGTGGGTGACCAACGCCTCCGGGTCCCTGACCCAACGCACCAGCCTGGGAGCGGTGTGGGCGGAGGTGACCGCGACCCCGCTCACCTCCACCTGGACCCCGAACACCCCCACCGACAACCCCGTGACCTGCACCGGCATGGGCATCGCGTGGCGGGACGGCATGAGCGAAGAGCAGGCCGGTCACTGCGCGGTCACCTACACCACCGCTTCCTTCCGGCGCCTGGCCGGAGCGGACCAGGCCTTCAACTCCCAGCTCAGCGTCACCTGGCGCGTGACATGGGTGGGCTCCGGCGGCACCGGCGGCACCCTCGCCCCGCTGTCGATGGACGCAGACATCCCCATGCAGGTCTACGAACGCCAGATCCTCAACAAGCCCCCCACTCCTTGATCACCCACGGCCGCTGAGCCGCTGACCACGAGCCAGCGACCAGCACCAGACCCACCACCACCAGGAGCTCCTGATGTCCTTGACCAAAGCCGCGCAGAAGACGCCCAACGGCACCCCCACCGCGACCGCAGCTGCCCTCAAGGACGCCTCGACGACCCCGACCAAGGGAGCGTCCATCAGGGCCCGCAAGAGCGATGGGACCCCGGCACGCTCGCGCCCTCAGACCAAGAGCAGCAGCCAGGCGAAGACGAACCGACCGATGGCCGCGCTCGCGGTTCTGATCATCGTCGGCTCGGCCACCGCTGGGGCGGTGCTGTACTCCAGCGCCGGTGACCGTCACGACGTGCTCGCCCTGGCCCGCGACGTGCCCGCCGGACAGAAGATCACCGCGGAGGACCTGCGGGTCGCTGAGGTCAACGGGTCGGGCTTCTCCGCGGTCATCAAGGAGCACGCCGACCAGGTCGTGGGCTCGACCGCCATCTCGAGCCTGCCCGAAGGGGCCCTGCTGACGAACAAGATGTACCAGGACGACCCGATCCCCGAACCGGGCAACGTCATCGTGGGGGCTTCGCTGAAGCCGGGTTCGGTGCCCTCGGACGCGCAGCCCGGGCGTCGGGTGGCCGTCTGGAAGGTCGGCGTCGTCAACGGCAACGCGCCGGTCGCCGACGCCGAGCAGATCGTGGAGTCGGCGCTGGTGACCGAGGTGTCCACCGACGTCGCCGGCGGCAACACGCTGCTGTCGCTGGACCTGCCCCGCGACAGCGCCGCCGCGTACACCTCCGCCGCGGCCGCGGGCACCGTGGCCGTCTCGGTGCTGCCGGTGGGCTCCTGATGGCCCTCATCGTGCTCGGGGCAGCCAAGGGCGCCCCCGGAGTGACCACGACGACCGCCGCCCTGGCCGCGGTGTGGCCGACCCCCGCGCTCCTCGTCGAAGCCGACCCCAGCGGGTCCGACCTGCAGCTGCTGGCGCGCGGGGACAACGGCCGCCACCTGCAGGGTGGTCAGCGCGGCGCCGGAGTCCTGGGTCTGGCCAGTCACGGCGGGAACCGCTCCACCCTCCTGAAGGAGCCCATCACCCAGAGCTGCGACCTCGGCGTGCCCGTGATCATCGGCCCCCCGCACCCGCGGGCCGCGCAGGCGATGGGGCCGGCGTGGAACCAGGTGGGCAACGCTCTGGCTCAGCTCTCCCGCGAAGGCGAGTTCGACGTCCTGGTCGACATCGGCCGCCTCGACGACGAGAGCGTCGCCCTGCCCCTGATCAGCCGTGCCGACGTCGTGGTGCTGGTGACCCGGCGCAACCTGCGTGGCATCGCGCACACCCGCCGAGTGGCCGCCATCGTCGAGGAGCAGCTGCGCCTGAACTCCGCCGCCGCTGCTGGCGCCACCCCGCGCCTGCTGATCGTCGACGACCTCGACACCCCCAAGCGCGTCGAGACTCAGTGGCCCCTGGCCGCGCGGGGTCTCACCCACTCCTGGTCGATGCTGCCGCCGATCACCTGGGACGCCGCCGGAGCCCGCGACCTCTTCGACGCCACCGCCGCCCAGCGCGACACCAGCGCCTTCCTCACCTCCGTGCGCACCATCGCCACCGAGCTGCACGACATCGCCCGGCACTTCGCCGCCCCCGCCGGCGGCGACGCCGCGCTCGGAGCCGCACCCGAGCTTCCGAGTCAGTCCGTCGCGCCGTCGCCGCAGGCCGTCACCTCCTCGACGACTTCATCGGGCTCCTCGACTCCTGCGGCCGCCGCGGAAGCGCTGGGCACCACCAAGGACCTGGGTGGGCACCCGGCATCTCCCGACACCGCCGGTCTGAGTCCGCTGCAGGTCGGCGCGGTGGGCCCCCCGGTTCCTGCCGGCGTGGTGTGGCCCCCGCTGCCGCCGTCGCGACGAGGAACGGCTGCCGGCTCGCACGCCAGCGACTTCGGCACCGACCTGGACGCCAGCCTGGAAGAGCGAGACCCGGCCAAGACCGGTGAGAACCCCGACTCCGCGAGCGCCACCGAGGAAGACCCCGACTCCGCGAGCGCCACCGGCCCCAGCACCGACCCCAGCACCGACCCCAGCACCGCCCGCGACGAGGAGACGGCTCCTGATCCGGTGACCGTCACGCACCCCCACCGTGATCCGCAGCTGACGAGCTCAGGAGCAGGACAGCGATGACTCTTCAACCCCTCACCTCTGGCATCGAGCAGCTGCCCGACACCTCCCAGGTCGTCGACTTCGCCCTGGTGCAGCGTCTGCGGACGACGGTGGCGGCCGGCCTGAACGCCGAGCGCCGGCGGCGAGCCGACGACGAACAGCTGCGGGAGATGACCAGCCAGGACGAGCTGCTCTTCGCTGACTCCCTGATCACCCGCAGCATTGCGGCGGAGAAGCAGGACCAGATGCAGCTCGGGCACCGCCTGACCGGGGAGGATGAGCTGCGCGCGGCCCTGCGCGCAGCGATCTTCGGTCTGGGCCGACTGCAGCCGCTGGTGGACAACCCCGCGCTCAGCGACATCGCCATCAACGGCTGCGACCAGGTCTGGGTCAAGACCCTCAGCGGGCAGAAGCTGCGCGGTCCGGCCGTCGCGGAGTCCGATGAGGAACTCATCCAGTGGGTTCGTGACACCGCGACCTACAACGGGTTGTCGTCTCGTCCCTTCGACCCGGCCAACCCCTACCTGCAGATGCGCCTGCCCGGCAACCACCGCCTCACCGCACAGATGTCGACCTCGGAACGTCCGGTGGTCTCGATCCGCCTCTACCGACTGCAGTCGGTGCGCATGCACGAGCTGCACGCCCGGGGGATGTTCACCGACCGCATCGGCGCTTTCCTGCACGCCGCGGTACGCGCCAAGAAGGCGATCATGCTGGTGGGGGAGACCGGCTCGGGCAAGACCACGCTGCTGCGGGCGCTGGCCAACGAGATCCCGGCCCGCGAGCGCATCATCACCATCGAGCACTTCCTGGAGCTGGGGTTGCCCCCCGAGCTGCACCCGGACCTGGTCGCCTTCGAGGAGCGACCCGCCAACGCCGAGGGCCTCGGCGCGGTGACCATGGAGGACCTGGTCATGAACTCCCGGCGCATGGACCCCGATCGGGTCATCCTCGGGGAGTGCATTGGGCCTGAGGTGGTCGCGCTGCTGGACTCCATCACCCAGGGCAACGCCGGGGGACTGTCCACGATCCACGCCCCCACCGCCCACGCGGCCATCGACAAGATCGCCCTCTACGCGGTCAAGGCGCCCACGCCGCTGACGATGGAGGCGGCCAACATGCTGACCTCCATCGGGTTGGATCTGCTGGTCTTGGTGAAGAAGACCGAGCTGCCCGACGGCACCGTCCGTCGTCACGTCGCCAGCATCGTCGAGGTCGGCAAGTACGACGGGCAGCAGGTCATCACCAACGAGCTCTTCAGAGCGCCGACCGGCGCGGTGCAGGCCCTGCCCAAGGCCGCGCTGTCGGACGAGCTTCGCGAGAGCCTGAAGGCTGCCGGCTACGACGACAAGCAGTGGGCGCAGGACGCGCGATGATCGACCAGACCTTCCTGCTGGTCACCCTCGCCGGTCTCGTCTTCGGGTTGGGTGTCGTCCTGCTCGTGCTGGCCCTGCGCGGTCAGGGCGCCGGCGTTCGCCCACCGCGGGCCTTGCAGCTGGGTCATTGGCCGCGCGAGACCAGGATCCGCTGGGGCGTGGCGGTGGCCGGGGGGCTGCTGACCCTGCTGATCACCCGGTGGATCACCGTGGCGCTGGCCATCGCCGTGATCGCGGTGATGTGGCCGCGTCTGTTCGGCGGCGCGCGCAGTCAGGCTCGCCAGATCCGCAAGCTGGAGGCGCTGGCCAGTTGGGTGGAGTCGTTGCGCGACACCATCAGCACCGGGCAGGCACTGCCGGAGGCCCTGCCGGCCAGCGCACTGACCGCGGCCCCTGAGATCGCCGAGCCGCTGGCGAACCTGTTGGACCGCATGCGCGCGCGCCAGTCCCTGGACCAGGCGCTGCTGCTGCTGGCCGATGACCTCGACGATCCTGAGGCGGACAGCGTCATCGGCGCGTTGGCCATGAACGCACGGGTGCAGGGCAAGCGGCTCAACGTGGTGCTGACGTCGCTGGCGGAGTCGGCGCGCAAGCAGCTGACCATCCGCCGTGAGATCGAGGCCGGGCGGGCGAGCATGCGCCGCGGGGTGACGTTCGTGATCATCACCACCTGCACGCTGGTCATCGGCATGACGGTCTTCAACCGCGACTACGTCGAGCCGTACTCCACCGTCACCGGTCAGATCGTCTTGGCCATCGTCATCGGGCTGTTCACCGCCGGCTTGTTCTGGCTGCGGCGCCTAGCCGACTTCGAGACCCGGCGCCGGTTCCTGGTGACACCCCAGACCACCTCGCAGGCGGCGGCTCAGTCCCTCCAGCCCGTCCCGTCGGCTCAGTCCGGGGAGCGAGCTGACGTGCGGGGCGCAGGCGAGGTCGACGTGGCCTCGTCCTTGGACCTGCCTTCGGCGCCGACGCTGGCTCCCGCCGGGGTCACCTCTGCCCCGACCTCCGCCTCGACCTCTGCCTCCGGAGGGACCCGATGACCGCGATGGTGCTGGTGGCCATGCTGCTGGCGGCGGGTCTGCTGCTGCTGGTGCGCGCGCTGCGTCCCTCCCAGCCTTCCCTCGGTGAGCAGCTGGCCCGCTTGGGCGCGCAGACCAGCTACGACGAGCGGTACCGGGCCGCGGCCAGCACCGCACGCTCGCACACCTCCAAGGCCCACCGGTGGCTGGCCCGGCGCCTGGCCGGCACCCCGGTCATGACCAGCACCATCGACGACAAGCTCAGCCGCGACCTGTCCCTGCTCAACGTCGACGCCGCCGCGTTCACCGCAACCCGAGTGGCCATGGTCGCGGCCGGGTTCCTCCTCGCTCCGGTCCTCTGCTTCATCGCCTTGGCCGTCACCGGTGGAAGCACTCCCGCGGTGGTGGTCCTGACCGTGACGTTGCTCGTGACGTTGGTGGCCTACGTGGTGCCGGCCCGGCGGGTGCACAGCACCGCGGAGTCGCGGCGCGCAGACTTCCGCGCCGCCATCACCTCCTACATGGACTTGGTGGCCATGCGCGCCGCGTCTGGGGCCGGCGCCTCCGAAGCCCTCGCCGACGCAGCGCGCATCGGACGCGGATGGCCTTTCGCGCGCGTCCGCCTGGCCCTGGCCGATGCGCGCATCAGCGGCTACACCCCTGCCCGCGCGCTGGGACGGCTGGGAGAAGAGATCGGCATGCACGAGCTGCAGGACCTCTCCGCGCAACTGCTGCTGGCCGACGCGACCGGCGCGCAGGCCGAGGTGACCTTGCGCGAGCGCGCTCGGTCGTTGCGCGATGCCCAGCTGGCGGTAGCCCAGGGCAAGGCCGGTGAACGCAGCCAGACGATGGTCATCGCGCAGCTGCTGCTGGCGTTGGGGTTCATGCTCTTCGTCCTCTACCCGCCGGTCTCGAACTTCATGACGGCGCTGTGATGAACCCGCCCACCAGGTCATCGACCAGGCAGCTGGCTAGGCCCCCGACCACGACACGACACGAACCCCGGCGTGCGCCCCGGTTCGTGCTCCGGTCCAGACCATCCCGTACGGGGCGCCAACCGCCATCCCGGTCTCGACATCAACTCGGCGTTGTCCACAGCCTCGGCTGCGGCGATGGCCGTGATGACCACCTCGGTGATCTGCTCACGGAAGAGCCCCCAGTCCACACCAGCCGCTCCCGCCGCACCGCATCCTCGGAGGAACCCATGTCCAGCACCGTCCTCGACGCAACCTCGAGCACCAGCGCTGAGCTCACCACCGGCTCCGCCAGCGACTTCGCCACCGTCATCCGCTCCACGGGTTCCTCGGTGCCGACCCAGCGCATGACCCCGGCCGCGCGCGCGGTCCAGATGGCCCACCGGCTCACCTTCCACCTGCCGGCGCTGATCGTCGTCGCCGCCGTGATGAGCCGCCTCGTGCAGGCTCCGCAGGAGCAGGACCAGGAGGAAGGCTTCTCAGTCGCGGAGTGGGTCATCGGTGTCGCCATCATCGCCGCGCTCGCCATCGCCGTCGGCGCCTTGATCACCACCAAGGTCACCGACAAGGCCAGCAGCATCAACCTGGGCTGAGCTGCAGCCGTCGGGTGCCGAACGGCACCCGACGGTCCCGTCCCGCCCCCGGATCCGACATGAAGGACGTCTCCATGTTCAGCACCTTGCACGCGACGCGGCAGCGGTTGCGTTCGACCGCGCCGCGGTCGAAGGCCGCGCCGGCGGCCGTGTCGGCGAGCAGGGCCGAGCAGGACACGGAACGCCAGCCGGGGGAGGGCCGGGATCAGACCAAGGGTGAGGAGGGCTCCACCGCGGTGGAGCTGGTGATCCTGACCCCGCTGATGTTCCTGCTGGTGCTGCTGATCGTGCAGTTCGCTCTCTTCCTCCACGCTCGCCAGGTCGTCACCGCGGCCGCGGAGCAGGGTGTGCGCAGCGAGCGGTTGTCTCGAGCCGGTGGGGGAGAAGGTGCCCAGACCGCGCTCGCGTTCGCGGCCCGTGTCGGCGGCAAGGCGGTGACCGGGGTCAATGCTCGGGTCGCGCGCGGGGCAGACGCGGTGACGGTCAACGTCAGCGGGGAAGGTCAGTCGATCATCCCGTGGATGCACCTGACGGTCACCGGGACCAGCAGTGGCTCGATCGACCAGTGGACCGGGGACGTGTCGTGAGCGACTTCCAGACGCGGTCTCACACGCAGACCCAGACACCGGCTCAGACGTCGGCCCAAGCGCATGCACGGGTCGGTGCCCTGGCGACCGCGCGGCGGGTGCTGAGTCCTCAAGGCCGATCCGAGGAGGGGGCGGGAATGATCGACCTCGTCGTCGTCACGCCCATCCTGGTGTCCATCCTGTTGCTGGCCGTGGGCCTGGGGCGGGTCCGCAACGCTGACCAGCTCGTGCGCTCGGCCGCGGAGGACGCTGCACGCGCAGCTTCCCTGCAGCGCACCGTCGCCGGCGCTCAGGCCGCGGCCGCCGACACGGTGAGCAGCTCGCTGCAGTCCGCTCAGACGTCGTGCACCGGCGGGCCGGCGGTCTCCGTCGACATCAGCCGGTGGCGACCGGGAGGTTCGGTCAGCGTGACGGTCAGCTGCACCGCAGCCTTGTCGGACCTGACCGCTCCGGGACTGCCGGGCAGCAAGACGATGAGCGCGCGCGGAACCTCGCCCATCGACACCCGCCGGTCGGTCGCGACGTGAACCGCTGGCCATCGCCCTGGGCCGCGGCCAACAGCGTGAGTGCTGGTGCGCATCGTCTCGACGTCGTTGAGGTCATTGATGGCCCTGCCGTTCCTGCCGTCCCCGCTGGCCCCGCTGTCCCCGCCTCGAGGGCAGGTGCGGGGGAGGAGGGCTCGGCACTGGTGTGGGTGGTGCTGTGCCTGCCGATGCTCTTCGCCCTGCTCGGCCTGATCTTCGACGGCGGAGCGGCTATCGCTGGGGCTCAGCAGGCCGACAACGTCGCCGACCAAGCCGCTCGCGCCGGCGCGGACCAGCTCGACGTCAGCGCGGCGCGCTCGGAGCAGGCGTTGTTCGGTGGCGCCGACACCGCTCGGGCGTCGCGGGCGGCCTGCGAGTACGTGAGCGTCGCTCTACCGGGGGCGAGCTGCACGGTCACAGCCAACGCCGACACCGTCACCGTGGCCGTCGCCGCCACCGTCCCGGCGCAGTTCTTCGGGGTCATCGGCATCCACCAGCTGAGCATCGACGGCAGTGGGTCTGCCGACAGCCACACCGGTATCGACGAGGAGGTTCAGTGATGAAGCAGGTCCGCGCAGTCCTGGCGGGGGTGGCACTGCTGGCTCTCGTCGCCGGCGTGCCGGTGCTGCTGCTCCACTTCGTCGGCAACCCGCTGCCGGCGTCGGTGCCGGACGTGTCGATGCTGCTGAACACGCAGGTCGACTCCACCTTCGTGATCAACACCTTCGCCGTCGTCGTGTGGTTGGCGTGGCTCAACTTCCTGGGATGCGTCCTGGTCGAGGCGAGCTCGGTCATCGGTGAACTGCGCGGGCGCCCCCGCGTCGGAGTGAGCATCCCGCTGAACTTCGGCGGGCAGCACGTCGCTCGCCGGCTGGTCATCACGGCGGTGGCGGGCATCGTCGGGGTCTCCGCACTGGGACCGACCGCGGCCATGGCCGCCACGCACACCACGACGACCTCTAGCGTCAGCGCGGTCAGCGCGGTAGGTACGGGGTCGCTGGGAGCGGTGACCACCGAGGCCTCCACATCGCCTGGCGGCGGTGCCGCGGCCTTGGCCGAGGTGGGTGCTCCGAGCGTGGATCCCGCCTCGCTGGGCGCTCCTGCTCAAGCCGCGCCGGGCGAGGCAGGAACGGCGCCTGCTGCCTCCTCGGTGCTTCCCACCTACGAGGTGAAGGGCAGTCCCGGCAACCACGACAACCTGTGGGACATCGCCGAGGTCCACCTGGGTGACCCGTTGCGCTGGCACGAGATCTGGGACCTCAACCACAACCACGTCATGAGCGATGGGGACCGCTTCGAGCATCCCGAGATGATCCGGCCCGGGTGGGTCTTGAGCATGCCCGCCGACGCGGTGGACCTGCCCAGCATGACCGCCGCAGCTCCCATGCCCGCGGTGTCAGCTCCTGACACCGGTGCAGGTGAGCAGGGCGGCCCCGCCACGCAGGAGTCTCCGTCCGCAGCAGATCAGGGCGCCGGCACCAGCACGGGCGCGGACGCGGACGGGAACGGAGGAGCGGGGGCCACGAGGGCTTCGCAGGTCCCCTCGAGCCCCGCAGCTCAGCCCGCTCCGGCAGCCCCCAGCGCCTCGGCTCCGGCAGCCCCTTCCGCCTCTACCCCCTCACCCGCGACCTCCAGCAGCTCCGAGAGGGCAGCGGCCACGACGAGCTCCGCTCGTGATGCTGCTGCCAGCGATACCGCGGATGACGCGGTGGTCGACATGCGCACCGTCGGGGGGATCGGGCTGCTGCTGGCCTCCGGCCTGCTGGGCGCGGTGGCTCTGCGTCGACGCCGGCGCGAAGTCCGGCGCCGGGCGGGGTTCCGCGCTCGCGCACCGCACGCGGCCGCGGCCGCGATGGAGACCGAGCTGCTGAGCCTGCACACGCCCATGTCACTGGACCTCATCGACCGCGGTCTGCGCCGCCTGTCGGCCGACTTGGCCGAACAGGAGCAGCCCCTGCCGGGGATCGCCACCGCACGCCTGAACGGCGAAGGGTTGCTGCTCAGCCTCTTCGAGGCAGCAGAGCTACCCGCTCCCTGGGAGCAGGTGGACGACGAGGGGTTCGAGTGGCTGCTCAGCGGCGCGGCCGCGGCGGAGTCCGACGACGACATCGACGCTCGCGTGCCCGCACCGTGGCCGAGCCTGGTGACCCTCGGCTACGACGTCGACGACGCGCACCTGCTCGTCGACCTCGAGGAGCTGCTGGCTCTGAACATCGCCGCCGCCGACGAACAGCAGAGCCAGGCCATGCTCAACGCGTTGGCCCTGGAGCTGGCTACCACGCCGTGGGGCGCTGGCCTGCAGGTGACGCTGGTGGGCTGCTGCGAGGACCTGGCCGGTCTCGTTCCCGAGCGCATGCGCTACCTGCCGGATCTGCCGTCGCTGACGCGCGAGCTGCAGCTGCGACGCAACGACGTGGCGCGGGTACTGGCGGAATCGGGTCTGGACGACGTCGCGCAGGCTCGCCAGGAGGTGGAGGCCGGCGACGTGTGGTCGCCGCACATCATCCTGGTCGGTCACCCGCTGGACGCTGATGAGCAGGCAGCCATCGGCGAGCTGCTCAACGACCTGCCCCGGGTGGGCATCGCCGCAGTGACCACCGACACGGAGGGACTGGGGGAGTGGGGCCTGAGCGTCGACGTCACCGACCCCGCGTGGGCGGAGCTGACGCCGACCCGCACCCGACTGCGACCGCAGACGCTGGGCGGTGAGGACTACGACCTGGTCCTGCAGATGCTCGACTCCGCCGAGCAGGAGGCCAGCGAACCCGTCGAGTACGCCTTCGCCACGCCCAGCACCGAACCCCACCTGCTGGGCAGCATCCCCGCCGTCATCGACCTCACCTCCTGGGACGAGGAAGAGGGGCCTGTCGCCGCTGGTCAGTACACCGCCGCAGCGTCGGCCATGACCAGCTCGACGACCAACTCCACGACCAGCCCCGCTGCCGACGTCCTCGGCGAGGTCAGCGATGCCCACCCGGGCAACGGCTTCACCGGTGGCCAGGCGGCCGGTGGTGTCTTCGAGAGTGCGAGCGGTGACACGAACGGCGACCCGAGCGCGCACCGGGACTCGGACCTGAGCGGTGCCGCCACGGTGAACCGCGCGCCGGCACACGGGGCCGACCTCGAGGGCGACGCGGAAGCCTGCGAGGCAGCCGCGAACGTGCGCGCAGCTCAGCTGCTGCGTGAGGCCGGTTTCGATGAGCAGATGCCGCTGGTGCGGGTCCTGGGGCCGGTGGACGTCCAGCGCGATGGCCAGACCATGGAGCTGACCGGGCGGCGTCTGGCGCTGGGGGTCTACCTCGCCTTGAACCCCGGTGTGGGTTCGCGAGAGCTCATCGACGACTTCTTCCGTCAACGGACTGCTCCCACCACCCTGCACCCGCGCGTCACCGAACTGCGCAAGGCCTTGGGAACCCACCCTCACACCGGAGAGCAGCTGGTGCCCTTGAACTCCGACGCCGCGGGGTACCGACTCCACGAGTCGGTCCTCACCGACTGGGACCTGCTGCAGCGCCTGGCGGCCAGCGACGACATCGACATGCTGGAGGCCGCCCTGAGCCTGGTGCGTGGTGTGCCGTTCGCACGGGTCGGCAGCCGCGTCACGCGCTACTACGTCTGGACCGAACGCGTGGAGGGTGAGATCCGGCAGCTGGTGACCGACATCGCCGTGACCGTGGCCGTCCGCGCTCACGAGGCCGGGCAGTTCCAGCGAGCCGAGCGTGCAGCCGCGAAGGGGCTGCTTCTCGAGCCTGGACACGAGCAGCTGCGGCGAGTGCACTGGCTCGCTCTGGCGGCGCTGAACAAGCGAGAGGCGCTGCGTCACAGCGTGGAAGAGCTGACGCAGGTCAATGAGGAGCTCGGATGCGATGAGGACCCCGACACGGTGACCCTCATCGATCAGCTGCGCGCTCAGGGCGCGCTGCAGGCCGCGTGATGACCACTGCAGCGCTGGTGGCGCTTCCTCTCTACGCGACGCTCACACCGGCCCTGACTTCGTCGGTCGGGGGAGTGGGCCTGCTCGTGGGGGTGGCCGCAGCCGCTGCGGTGCTCGCCGGCGCCGCTCAGCCGTGGCTTGGACACCGCGCCGGCCTCCTCGGTCGACCTCACCGCGCAGGCGCGGCCGCGGTGACCGGGCTGCTGACCCTGCTGAGCTGCCTGGCGGTGGGCCAGCTCCGCCCGGCACTGCTGGCGACCGCGCTGACTGCAGCAGTCACCTACCCCCTCTTCACCGTCGATCTGAAGCAGAAGCGTCTACCGATCGCCCTGGTCCGCCCGGTCACAGGGTGGGTGCTGGTGACCCTCAGCCTCGACGCGCTGCTGATCGACGGCGGCGGGCGACGGATGGCGACGGCACTCGCGGGCGCGGTCGCGGGTGCAGTGGTCTTCCACGGCCTGCGGGTGATCTCCCGCGGGGGGATGGGCCGGGGGGACGTCCGCCTGGCCAGCCTCCTGGGTCTGCTCCTGGGGTGGTTGTCCCCGGCGACGGCGCTGCTGGGGTTGGCGTTGAGCTTCGTGCTGGCGGCCGCGGCCCTGGTGCCCTTCCTGCTCACCCACCGCCTCCAGCGACACACGAAGGTGCCGTTCGGCCCGTTCATGCTTGTGGGCGCGTGGACCGCGGTGGGGCTGCACGCCGTGGCATTTCTGTCGGCGTCGGGAGTGAGCTCGAGCTTCTCGCGCGCCACCGGCGTGATCGAGACCCTTTCCGCCTGGGCAGGCCCTGCTCTGCTGCTGACCGCACTCGCTGTGGCGGTGTGGACGACAAGGGAGGTGGCTCAGCGTGCCGGGGGCCTAGGCCCGGTGGTGTACCCGCAGCCGATGACGGCGACCGCGCCCGGCGTCGTGGTCAGAGAGGACGGTTGGCCGTGGCGCTCCTCTCGATGACTTCGGGCTGGCTCCTCGAGCAGGCACCTGCACGCGATGTAGCCGCTACCCCGGCGACCCCAACGGCTCGCACGCAGGCTCGCACGCAGGCTCGCACGCAGGCTCGCACGCAGGCTCGCACGCAGGCTCGCACGCAGGCTCGCACGCAGGCTCGCACGCAGGCTCGCGACGGCGCGATGCTGGAGCCCTTGAGGGAGTGGCGGCCGCACCACCACCTGGGCGCTGTCTCGGCCGAACCGCGGGCGAAGTGGTTGACTGTGTCCTCAACGCGACGTCACGCCCGCCGACCAGGCCAGCGACAGGTCAGGCGCGAAATCTTCTGCTGCGTCCTGTCACATGGGCGCTTGTGCAGGCACCTACCTGGACGTGAAGACCTACAGCCTCCGCCCTCCAGCTTCACCGCGCCCTGGATCCTCGCCGCGCCGGCGCCTCCAGCGTCATCCGTCTCGAGTCGGCGACTCGACCTCGGCCACGGACATGATCGCGGTTCTCCGCGTGTCGCGGCGAGTCTGCCTGATACAGCATCAAGACTGCGGTAGGACTAGCGCATGCCTGAACGCAGGAAGCCAGGAACGCCGTCACGCGGGGATCGCAAGCCGATCATCACTCGCGTGCCCACGGACCAGGCCGCTCACTACGAGCAGTGCGCAGCGGCTCTGGGGCTACCGCTCTCGGACTACATCGCGCTCTGTCTCGCTGAGCGGCACGGCAAGCCCGTGCCCTCCTACATCAAGGTGCGCAAGCCCGACGAGTCTCACCAAGAGGAGCTGCGCATCAGCGCCTGACTCCGACGCGGCCGGTCTCTCCACGGCCTGCACGCCACCATCCAGAATCGACGACGGCGGCTTCGCCGATCGGGAGTTCGCCGCTCCCGTGCTGACCGACTCCGCCGCCGTCGTGCTCCACCCTGCTGAAAGTCGAAATGGAGCACTCATGAGCGTAGACGCTCAAGCGCGTCCTTGTGCACCCCAGGACGCTCAACACGCCCATCTGACGGTCGGCCACCCGACCGCCGGCGCATCACCTGTCACTTCCGTCTCACGCCCCGTGCACATGGCCTGTGCACTCCGGCGAGCTCGCCCGGTGAAGTGCGAGGTCGCGTCGTGAGCATCGAAGCCACCCTGTGGGCCTTGAACCTGGCACCCGTTCCGATCGACGTCAGCAAGACGAAGCAGTCCCCGTCGAGCTCGTGCGGCTTCGTGCTGGTGGCGCTGGCCAACCACGCCGACCCGGAAGGTCTGAACGCCTTCCCCTCCGTGGAGACGATCTGCCGCTACACCCGCCTGTCGGAGCGCACCGTTCGCAGCTGCCTTGACCGGCTCGAGGCCGAAGGCATCATCCGTCCCTGCGACCCCGCCATCGTCGCCGCGAAGATCAAGCGGGGTGACAGACGACCCAATGGGTACGACCTGATGGTCGACCGCTTCCGGGAGGACCTGTCGGACGAAGAGCTGGTCAACATCGCCAGGAGCAACACTCTGCTGCGTCCGTTCATCGCCAGCTACCGCCCTGACCTGGGCATTTACCCACGGGGTGCAACGGCTGCACCCCGTGAGACGCCAGCGCCACGGGGTGCAATGGCTGCACCCCGTGCGATGACGCCGAAGACACGGGGTGCAATGGCTGCACCCCGTGAGGAGGCGCTTCAAGCCGACGGGGTGCAAGTGTTTCCGTCACGGGGTGCAGCCATTGCACCCGAACCGTCCTTGAACCCCCCTACTGAAGACAGCTACGTAACGTCCACGTCGGAACGTGGCGGGGCTGTGGATAACTCAAGCGGACAGCGCATCGGTGATGACCCGGCACACCCTCCAGCGACAGCTGCTCTCGAGGGCAGCTCGCCGGCCGCCGGTGACGTGGTCTTCGTCGCGATCGACGAGGACGAGGTCGAACGCACGTTGCTGCACCTGCCAGACCGCCTCCGCCCAACCCTGGCCGAGGCAATGCGTCTGCGGCAGCTCATCGTCCAGCGGATGCAGCGCGGCTGGACCAGGGAAGCGATCCTGGCGGCGGTCGAAAGACGCCTTCGCCCAGGGGGGACGTTGAACAACCCCTGCGGCTTGTTCGCCAGGATCCTGGTGCCGCTGGACGAGCCACCATCGCAGCAGACTGCTCCGGAGGCCGTCTCGGTTGCGGTCGAGGAGGACCCCTGGTGCGGGGAGTGCGACAAGACCAGCCGGCGCGTCCTGGACGACCAAGGCTTCCCCGACTACACGCTGCCCCCGTGCACTGACTGTGCCCAGCTGAGCTTCGCCCACCACATGGAGCGAGGTGCATCGTGACCCTCGACGCCAACCGTCTCGAACCGGTCGACTCCCTTCAACCCGGGGGCGCGGCTGAGGAAGTCCGCGACATCGTGCTGCTGGGATCGACTGGATCCGTTGGCACGCAGGCCGTCGACGTCGTAGCGCGCAACCGCGACCGCTTCCGGGTCGTCGGCCTCGCCGCCGGCGGCCGCCGCCTGCAGATCCTGGCCGAGCAGACCCTGGACCTGCAGCCCGCGGTGGTCGCCGTGGCCCGCGGCGGGGCTGAGGAGGACTTCCGCGCCGCCCTCCAGCAGGCCGCAGATGCCCGGGGTCTGCGCGCGGGCCAGTGGCCCGCTCCCGAGGTCCTGACCGGTGCGGCGGGGGTCGAGCAGGTCGCGGCGTGGCCGGCGCACACCGTGCTGAACGCCGTTGACGGCGCCCTGGGTCTGGCCTCCACGATGGGCGTCCTGCGCGCTGGCAGCGTCTTGGCCCTGGCCAACAAGGAGTCCCTGATCGTGGGGGGCCGCTTCGTCACCGAGGCTGCCGCTCCGGGGCAGATCGTGCCGGTCGACTCCGAGCACTCCGCGATCGCCCAGGCGCTGCGTTCTGGGACCCGCGCCGAGGTCGCTCAGCTGGTCATCACCGCCACTGGCGGTCCCTTCCGCGGCCGCACCCGCGCGCAGCTGGCCGACGTCAGCGTGGCGCAGGCCATGGCGCACCCGACGTGGTCGATGGGTCAGGTCATCACCATCAACTCCTCCACCCTGATCAACAAGGGCCTGGAGGTCATCGAAGCCCACCACCTCTTCGCCCTGGACTTCGACCAGATCGCCGTGGTGGGGCATCCGCAGTCCCGCATCCACTCGATGGTCGAGTTCGTCGACGGCTCCACCATCGCCCAGGTCAGCCCCCCGGACATGCGCCTGGCCATCTCCCTGGGCTTGGGCTGGCCCGAGCGGGTCCCCGCCGCGGCGCAGACCTTCGACTGGACCCAGCCCGAGACGTGGGACCTCTTCCCGCTGGATCACGAGACCTTCCCCGCGGTGCAGCTGGCCTACCAGGTGGGCCGGGCCGGGGGCAGTGCGCCGGCGGTCTACAACGCGGCCAACGAGGTCTGTGTGCGGGCCTTCATCGATCGGCGTCTGCCGTGGCTGGGCATCGTCGACACCGTCGCGCGGGTGGTCGCTGACCTTGGCGACCCGGCCGTGGCCAACCTCGACGACGTCTTGGCCGCTGATGCGTGGGCGCGGCGACGCTCTAATGAATTCGTGGAGGTATGACCGGCAGGTCGGACTTATCGTCAACGAAGTGAGTGACTACCCCGCTGTGCCTCAGGCGTCCTGGAAAGCATGAACGCACCCACCGCACCCATCTGAGTGATCACGTCTTAGGTTCAATGCAGCGCCATTCCGATGCAGCAGGGCATGACCCCACTCGCCCGCCGCCTAACTGCCGCGCTTGTGACCGCTGCTGGCATAGGTGCAGTGATGCTGTCGCCAGCTAACGCTGCCGCACCAGATCCTCGATGGGAGACAGCGCGTCTCATCAACGTCGACCGCGCAGCCCACGGCCTGGCGTCGCTGCAGCGCGAGGCGCACGTGGACGCGCTAGCCCAGGAGTGGGCTCAGCACATCATCGAGACCGACGACTACAACCACCGGACCAACCTTAACGACGACATCATCCCGGGCATGTGGATGGGCGGAGAGACGCTGGCCATGTTCTGGGTACCCAGTGGTGAGCCCATCAGCCCTTCCAGGACCGTCCAGGCGTGGATCGACAGCGAGCGCCATCATCATGTCCTGCTCCACGACCAGGCCACCTTCATCGGAGTCGGGGTGAGCTGCTCCTGGGAGTGGTGCGTCTACGTGGCCAACGTCTCTAGGGTCAACCCCTACTGGAAGGGCGCTCCGTTGACGGTCCAGATTGTGCCCGACCCCACCATGAAGCCCGTGGTCGTCCAGCGCGGTGCCCGGAAGGTCCGTCACTGAGAGCTTCCTGCGGACTGTCCGGGGCTGGTGACAGACTCAGATCATGAGCACAGAGCCCGCTGAGTCCGCAGAGCCCTCCTGGGAGGAGCAGCTCACTGACCCGGTCGGCTACGGCCTGTCGGAGACAGAGGCTCAGCAGATCCGCAACGAGATCATGATCGGCAAGACCGCGATGCTCCTGCAGAGGCGCGGTCAAGACCAGGCAGCGGCTCTGATGCTCGACGTGCAGGGCATCGATTACTACTCCTACTTCCTCGACGGGCGAGACCCCTGGGACGACAAGGCCCATGTGACGGTGGCTCAGATCGATGTCGAGACCTACCTCCTGCCGAAGTTCAGCGAGGATCTGCAAGAGCAGATCCGTGAGGCCATGCACGTCGTGGCTACGCGGGAGCACCGGTCCGTGAATGCCCTGGAGCTGCGCGAGGTCCTTCCGGAGGTCGGTGAGGACTGGCGCCAGCAGCTCTCCCGTGAGCTGGCCACGGAGCGGCCCACCAACCAGGCGCGCAAGGTGCGTCTTGAGTCTGGTGCTATCCAGCGGGACGGGCTCTTCTTGACCAACCTCTGGGAGCAGCGCATCTATACGACGTTGCTGCAGGTGCAGGCGGAGATGCCAGACACCGAGACCATCAACATCGCGCCCCTGGTGGGGATGCGGGTCAAGGGCCACACCTACGAGCCGGACGTCTTGATCACCTACAAGGGCTTCGCCGGGGTCATCGAGGTGGATGGTCCTCACCACTCCGGCAGGCGCGCTGCTGACGGCTCCCGAGACCGCCTGCTCAAGAAGGGCGGCATTAAAGTCCTTGAGCGCATCACGGTGGAGGACCTGGAGACGCGGGAGTCCGCCAGGAAGTTCGTGGACGATTTCCTGGCACAGCTCGGCCGGTGAACGCAGAAAACACCCCACCCAACCCGTGAGGGTCGAGTGGGGTGCTTTCATCTGAAAGACGATCTCTAGCGCCCTGCGCCAGTAAGCGTAGGAGTAGCTCCGCCTTCAAGGGTCAGGGTGGTGGATCGATACTGGACGTCGGAACTGGTGAGCTGCATGAACGCTTCCTCTAGTGAAGCGCGCACCGGACTCAGCTGGTGCACGCGAAGCCTCGCCTCGACCGCGGCCTCCCCGATGAGCTCAGCTGAGAGCCCTTCCACGTGAAAACGCCCGTCGGCGTCCTCGGTGATGTCCACCTGCTCTCCTCGAGCGGACGCCTCACCGGCCAGCCTGCGCAGCAGAGCGGCCAGGTGTTCCACGTCCGGGGAGTAGACCGTCAGCCCCACGGTCTCGACCCGGGCAAGGAAGGCATCCAGGGATTCGTCAGCGATGAGACGCCCGCGGCCGATGACGATGAGGTGATCAGCGGTCTGGGCCATCTCGCTGAGCAGGTGAGAGGAGACGAAGACGGTGCGTCCCTGGGCGGCCAAGGTGCGCATGAGGTGCCGCATCCAGCGCACGCCTTCAGGGTCCAAGCCGTTGAGGGGCTCATCGAGCATCACCGTCGATGGGTTGCCCAGCAGTGCGGTGGCCAAGCCCACCCGCTGGCCCATCCCCAGCGACAGGCCACGGATGCGGGTGTCGGCGGACTCGGCTAGGCCCACCAGGTGCAGCACGTCGTCGACCTGGTGTGGGGGGATGCCGCACGTGGCGGCCAGTGCCTGCAGGTGTCGGCGCACGCTGCGGCCGGGGTGCACGGCCTTCGCCTCCAGGAGGACCCCCAGGGTGGACATGGGCGCCGCGTGCTCAGCGAAGGGGCGTCCGTCCACCAGGACACGTCCCGACGTCGGCCGCTCCAGACCGGCGATGGCCCGCATGGTCGTCGTCTTCCCGGCCCCGTTTGGCCCCAGGAAGCCGGTCACTTGACCCGGACGGGCTACGAACGAGACCCCGTCGACGGCCACCTTGCCGCCGCGGTAGGTCTTGCGCAGGTCCTGCACCTCGAGCACGTTGCGGTCCCCTCTCGTTGCCCTCTCCGCGACGTCACCCTGTCCTGTCCTGAGCCGGGGGACAAGCCGCGCACGACGGGGGTAGTCGATCGCGCCGGAGGACCGGTGAGCTGGCCCGGCTCAGCCGGCGGCGATCTCCTGGAGGACCTCGGCCAACGAGCGGCAGTCACCGACCGCGCGGTGCCGGGCTCCAGGCAGACGCGACGCGCGAAGGTGCCGGCCTCGGCTGTCCACGCGTCCTCGAAAGCGGGTGTAACAGTGCATGCCGCATCCCCACCGCGTGGAGCTCAACAGGTCCACGCCGATGCGCTCGCCCTCGCGGCGCAGCAGCCCCCGGTCGAAGCGTGCGTTGTAGGCGATGACGTGGCGTCCTGCGAGCGCTGCGCGCAGCTGCGGGGCCACCATGAGCAGGTCGGGTGCGTCCTGCAGCTCCTCGTCGCCGATGCCGTGCACGGCGCGCGCGCCCGGGTCTACCGGTGTCGTGGGGCGCACCAGGGAGCTGAACAGCGGCGCGCCGTGAACGTCGGTGATCGCGATCTCCACGAGCTGGCCGTCGAGGGCGGTGGACTCGGTGTCCAGCAGGACCGAGGACTCATCGGCCAGCCACCGCTGGGCTTGGCGGACGGCCTGGCGTCGGTGGGTGGCCGGCGCCAGGCCGCCCAAGGGGACTCGTGCTGGGTGTGCGGTGCGGACGGGCTGCAGAGTGGTGCATCGCAGTACCTCTGACGTCACGACTCCTCCTTCGGCGCGTACAGCGGCCGGTTGCCGTGGCGGGGCCGGTGGCTGCGGAAGTCAGGGTTGAGCAGCTGCCACACCCGCTGCTCCGAGATGCCGGCGGCCTGGGCCAGCATCGGCTGCGTGATGCCCTGCGGGTTGAGCACCGACGCGCTGTAGAGCGAGCGCACGAGCTCGTCGCGCACCTCGCGGACCGCCGAGGCCCACTCCTCGGCCTGCACGTGGGCATGCGCCAGCTGCGGCAGCGTCTCGAGGGCGTCGGGCACCTCCACGATGCCGAGCTCACGTGCGCGCTCGGCGACCTGGGCGGGGGAGGCGGTGCGCAGGAACGGGCTGGTCTGGCTCTTCAGTGCGCGCCGGCGCAGCTGCAGCCAGCTCTGGTCGTTGGCGGCCAGGACCTTGTGCAGCCCCTGGGCGCCGGCGTAGAAGGACGCCGACAGGGCCGCGTCGTAGGCGGCCTGACGGGCGGTCTTCGCCTCGGCGGTGGCCTGGGTCGCGGCGTGCCCCACCCGCTCCAGGCGTGCCAGGCCCTCGAGACCGGCGAGGTCCTGCAGGAACGCCTGCAGGCGCTGACGAGCCTGCTCCCGCAGCTGGTTGCGGTCGGTGGGGGGAAGGGTGGGGTCGGCCATGAGGAAGCTCCGGGGCAGGGTGGGAGGTGGTCGTTCGAGGAGGGTGAACATGAGGGTCTTCCGTTCTGGTTGAAGGTGTGCGTGTCGTTGTCGCTGCGCACGACACGCCCCGAAAACCTAGCACACTAGGAGTTGGTGCAGGCGGGAGCGTGGCGTCGCCGTGGGGCCGGTTGACCCCTGATGGTGGTGCGGTGAACGGGTGGTCGGTGATCTTCAGATCTCGTTGCGTCGGGAGAAGGTGGCGCAGGCGACGAGCTGGGAGGACTCGCTGCCGGGGATGAAGCGGATGTCGTAGAAGCAGCCGCTGAGCTCGTCTAGCGCGGTCAGGGGAGGGGCTCCGCAGGACCTGGTGACCAAGTCGGTCATGTCCTTGGCGTTGACCCGCAGCTTCACGAACGGGGTCCTTGGTGTCAGTGCTTCACCTACGGGACACAGGTAGGCCAGGAAGAAGGAGCCTGGCTCCGAGGCCAGGCCCGTGCGCGCAGCCGCCCCGCCAGCGGATGTCGAGGTGCTCGCGGGCGGGTTAGCGCGCTCGCCGCGGCCGCGGCGGTCGAAGAGGCTCATCGTGTGCCCTCCCGCCGGTCCTTCTTCAGGCGCCGGCGCTCGCGCTCGGACAGCCCGCCCCAGATGCCGAAGCGCTCGTCGTGGGCCAGGGCGTACTCGAGGCACTGCTGGCGCACGTCGCAGGACTGGCACACCGCGCGCGCCGTCTTCGATGGTCCGCCCTTCTCGGGGAAGAAGACTTCGGGGTCGGTCTGGGCGCACAGTCCTGCCTCGCGCCAGGACGACGACGTGCCGTCGTCCGGCTCGGGGGTGGGGGTCTCGAAGCGGTGAAGTGTGTCGAGGGTCATGACGTTGTCCTCCTGCTGGTTGGGTGGTGGCCGGTTCCGGTCGCTGTCGGTGCCGAGCAACTAGAACCATAGCACGCTAGGTCTGTCGTCGCAGCAATCCTCCTTGTGTCCTGTCTTACCCAGGTAGGTGCCGCTGACGGCACTGCTGTGACAGGTGCAGCACCCAATCTCGGCATTGGGTCGGCGGTGCACGGTCATCGGCCGGGTTGTCCGGTAGGGCCCTGTCGCTTCTACCGGCCAGACTGGCCAGCCCTCGCCTCTGCCGTGGTGGCCCGTCGTGAACGCCCCGTGTGCGCTGTCCACAGGCGGATCGCGCCGTCACTCGAGGCGAAGGTCATCCGCGATGATCGGCCGCGTGCAGAAGATGGCCGTCGAACAGTGGTGGACTCAGGCCGACCCCGTCACTCGGATCCGTGCGCTGCGACTCGAGGCAGCGGACTTGCTGCCCGAAGACATGCAGGTCGACCTAGCGATGGCCGGAGTCACGGTGAGCGCCATCGGTTGCGGATGGGACCAGCAGCCTGAGGGGTACTGGGTGCCTCAAGTCCTGTGGGACTTCTTGCGAGCCCGTGACCACGACGACTGACCGGCCACTGGAGGGAAACCGCCGCGGGCTTCCCGACGGTCCGCGAAGACGTCAGGAAGTCCGCTTCATCCTCGATGGGAGAACCTGAGCAACTCACTCGTTCGGGGCCGGAAGCGGCGGCTGGGAAGGAGGGACGGTTGTGAGAGCCGCCTTGGCCTCGCACCGGTCTGGTTCGTTCTCGGCCCACACCTGGTCGAAGTCGGGTCCGACCCAGGCCGTCACACAGGTCCGAGAACGAAGCATCAGCGCTGCTGTCGCGTAGCGCTCATCTGATGCCACCTGGATGCCGGCGGCGGACGGCGACGCGGTCGAGCTCAACGCCTGACGGAGCCGCTCCTGAGCTGTCCACGACGCAGAAGCGTTGGCCCGCAATGCATCCTGCAAAGCGGCGACCTGCAGCTGCCCAACCCCCGACCACGGCCAGCCGATCTGATCGATCTGGCGCAGCGATGCAGCCTTGAGGTCAGAGCTGAGCTGCTCACCGGTGTTCAGATCAACATCGCTCGACCGGGCTGCACAATCACGAGCCCAGGCCGCGTTCCGCTTCTCCTTGCTCATGAAGGAGGCGGGGGAGAACAGGCCGTCGTCCAGGCTGGGCTTCGTGTCGGGATCCAAGGTGCTGACGCTGACGGTGCGGGCACCGTCGATCCCCTTCGTCGTAGCGGGAGTCACGGTCAAGAGCCGGCAGACGTGCACCGTCTCGGTGGGTTGCCACGAGTGCAGGGTGAGGCGCTGCCACCACTTGACGTCGTGATCGTTGGCCACCGTGAAGTCCAGCACCGCGCGAAATCCCCGCGCTGCAGCTGGAGCATCCGCGCCGCTGTACCCCGGGGCCACGACTTCGGACAGCGACACGCTTGCGCCAGACGCGGCGAAGGTGGCCTGCTGATCCGCACCGCCCGCCCCGGCGACGACGCGTGCCGCGGCTGCCCCCGCCACCTCATCGAACCTGCTGGTCGCAGGCTCATGGAAGGACGCAGTCGGACCGGCGATGAAGGCGACGCCCGCGAGGAAGAGACCCACGGCTGCGGCGCCGGCCGCGACAAGAGCAGCGTCGCCCGAGACGCTAAGTCTGCTGCCTCGCTTCCGGTTCTGGGGGGCGGACTTGCTGAGGTCGGTTCGTTCCACGGGCTGATCGATCACAAGTCTTCGGGTCCTTCCGTGCTCTTGACGTCACGACTCAGGTAGCGGTGGAGCATCTGCCGATCCAGTTCGCGGATCGGCTTGGTCACCGCCGCCGTTTCACGGGGGAGGTTGACGGCGTCGGGCCATCCGGTCAGGCTCACCGGCGCAGCGCCTCCAGGGCCACCGCCGGCCGCCGTGACCGCCGGTTCTCTGAGGTGCCGGTCTTGATCGGTGCACTCGCTGCCGCTGGGAGCATGGTGGGTGAGGATGCGGTGGCCCATCGAGGACGCCTCGTCTCGTCTGCAGGGGGTGGTATCGATGGAAGGTGTCGGTGCAGGTGGCGGCGAGCGGTGCGCGCCGCTCACGTCGAGCGCGGTTCCTTGGCTGCCGCCTGAGCGGCGGACACCCCGTCGTCGTAATCGTCGATGTGGATCCCGCCCGTGGGGTCATAGCGGCCGCCGACGTGGTCGGGGTCGTAAGCCATGAAGACCACGTCGGGGCGCCCGCCGTTGTAGGCGGAGTAGGTCTCGTAGCTCCACCCGTCGGGGGCGTACTCGTCGTTCCACCGCAGCCTCGCAGTCGGGACGAAGCCGGCAGCGGAGTAGACGCGAGGGAGGACGGTGTCGAAGCAGTCCAGGCGTCGGCCCCCGGCGGCGACGGCGGTGGCGAGCATGGACTCAGCGCACCCGCGGTGCTCTCCGTCGGCGCGGGAGAACACCGAGACGATCTCGTCGCCCTTCAAGGCCACGCCGGAGCGGCCGTCGTCGGTGACCAGCAGGCGCATCTGGGCGTACTCCTGCTCGGAGTAGACGTAGACCGACGCCGCGTAGGGAGTGCTCGACGCCAGTGCCGCGATCGAGTCGCGGTAGGCGCCGGCGTCCGCTGGCGCGAGCTCGTGCAGGGTCGGAGTGGACTTGCCCTGGGCGCGCAGCCGTGCGGCGAGGTCTTCAGGCGGTTGGTGCACCGCGATGGGCTGCACCGATCGCCCGTCGATCAGAAGCCGATCAGGAGCGCCTCCTCGATCGCCCCGTCCGACCACTGCGCCTCGATCGTCTCCCGCTGCGCCTGGGGCAGCTCCGGGCGCCAGCCCTGCCGCCGCAGGAACGCCTCGCGCTCCTCCGGCGTCAGGCGACTGGCCGCGGGACGGTGCTGCGGGCTGGTGGGTTCGGTCACGGTCGTTTCCCTGCTCTCTGGTGTCGGTCGTGCTGCTGGCTGTGCTGCTGGTCGTGCCGCTGGGCGACTCGGTGCTGGTGGTCAGGGTGGAGGAAGACTCCGGCTGGGTCACCTCGGCGGCAGCAGCTCGCGCTGCAGCGCGTCGCTGGCGACCCTCCGCCAGGCGCTGCCGCAGGTGCTCCCGCTCTGCCGCTGTTCCCTCGACGTCGCCGTGCTCCAGTCGCTGCTGCAGGTCACGCTGCCCGGCGGGGGTGGAGTCGAAGTCCCGTTGGGCGTCCCGGTGACGCTGCAGCGCCTGCTGCCGTGACGGACCGTCGACACCGGCCTCCTCCAGCTCCTGTAGGCGCGCAGCAGCGGCCTCCAGGCGGTGCCGCCCATGGGCTGAGCAGCGCGGCCCAGGCTTCTTCTGACACATCGTCTTCGCCCTTCCTCGGTCTCGGTTCACCTCGGTAGGTGCTCCTGGGCCCTCGGGTGTGACAGGAGAAGGCCGCGGCCCATCACCGCGTCGCTTGGCCAGCTCGTTCGAGCCGCGAGCCGCGAGCCGAGAGCCGCGAGGTGCTGAGGGAGGGGTGCCGCCGGTGGCGGGGGTGCGTCAGGTCTGGTGGGCAGGTGCTGGCGCCTGGGGCGGGGCGCTGCCCTCCTTCCGCCGGGGCTGGCGGTAGGTGCAGCGGGGGGCTGGTCGTCCGCCTGCCGCTGCACCTGGCGTTGACCTCCGGGAGGGGAGTACCGCGGGGTAGCCGTTGCTGCCTGGTCACGGCCTCGGATGGCGCCACGCGGCGCTCGCGGCCCGGTAGGCCGCCTCCAAACGCCGCGCGAGGTCGTCAAGTGCTGGTTCGACGGCTCGGTCGAGGGCGATGCCGGCGAGGGTCACCAGCGTGAGCAGGAGGAGGAGGGCGGCGAGCGCGATCAGGCGGCGACGCCGGTACATGCGCTGACGCTCGAGGCCGGTGGGGCTGGCCAGCAGGTAGGGGTGGGCGGCGGGTCGGGTGGGCTGGAACATGGGAGCGGTCTCCTGACCTGAGGGGTGGGTCGGCCTACGGGGGGTGGGGAGCAGCTGGGCGTCGTGCGAGGACGACGTCGCCGGGAGCAGGGGCCCGCGCGGTGGTTGCGGTGAACGGGTCTGGCTGTGGGGGCTGGTCTCGCCGGGTCAGCGGTCCTCGGGGTCAGCGGTCCTTAGGGAGAAGGACGGTGGTGACCGAACGGTCGGCCTCGGTGATGACCCAGAAGGTCTGGTCGTCGATGTCGTAGGCGGAGAACAGGAGCTGACCGCTGTGGACGGCCTGCTCGTTCATGGCGGCGTACTCCGCGCTGATGCTGCCCCAGTCTCCGCTGGCGTGGCGGGTGAGCAGTCCAGCGATGTCGGTGGGGCCGTGCTGGCGGGTGCGGAGCCAGCGGCGGACGCTGGCCGTCATCACCAGGTGTCCGGTCTGCACTCGCGGGGTCGGGGTGCTGGGGGCGGTGGCGTCCACGGTGTCCTCCTGGTTGATGGTGCCGGGTGACGATCGGGTCGCTGTCCGATCGACCTGTAAACCATAGCACGCTAGGTCTAGGCGAGGAAAGAGTGCCCGGTTGACGCGGCCTTTGCTCGCAGCGCGTCGCGTGTTCCTTCGATGTCCCGCCCGCCGGCCAGGCGCCGGTCCGGGTCGAGCGCCAGCAGCTCCAACAGCGCAGTCGCAGCCCCCGCGTGGTCACCGCCTCGGGCGGCCGTCAGGGCGGCCGCCTCCAGTTGCGCTGCGGCGTGCGAGCGCCGCTCTGCCCGCCGGGCCCTTTCTGCCTCGGTGAGGGTGAGCAGGTCGACGTGCTCGCTGAGGTAGGCGGCGGCGACCGACGTCACGTCCTGGGCGCTGAGTCCCGTCGGCGCTTGACGCCCCCACGCGTTGCCCACGGCCGCCGCAGCGTCGTAGAGCGCGGCGTGGCTGAGGTGGTCGGCCTCGAGGTGGCCCGGCTTCGTCTGGGCGCTGTCCAGGGCATCATCGTTGCCGGCGTCGTTGCCGGCGTCGTTGCCGGCGTCGTGGTGGCTGGCGTAGCTGGGTGCAGCGTGGGTCTCGGCGAGGATCGCCAGCCGTGCCCGGGCCTTGGGGGACAGGCTGGGCAGCAGGCACTCGCCTATGGGGAAGCGGGACACGGTGACCTCCGGGGTGTGATGGGGAGTAGATCAGCGGTGGTGGGCGCCTGGGGGAGTGGGCGCGCAGGTCGCGGCGAGCCCGACCTGTTGGTGCCGACTGGCGGAGAGTCACCCGGCGGCCGCGGGACGCCGCGGCCGCCGGGTGGGGCCGGTCAGTAGGCCGCTTGCGTCACGTCGGCGCCGAGGGCGCCGGCCTGCTCGTAGATGTCGCTCAGGCTGACCGTGCGTTCCTCGCCGCGGCTGTTGATCGCCACCGTATAGCCGATGAAGTAGCGCAGGTTCTCGGCACTGACCTCCATGAAGATCGCCACCGATCCTTCGGCCAGCCACTGCGAGACGTGGGCCGGCACTTCCAGGTCGATCACTTCGTCGGAGCCCTCGACGGCGATGCTGCTCGGCCAGCTCCCGTCGGGGCTGTTGCTCACCAGACCCGCCCGCAGGGGGTTGTCGTCGGTGGTGATGACCTCCATGCCGGTGGCCGCGGCGAAGTCGGCGAGCGCGCTGCGAGCGGCCTCATCACGCAGGAGGAAGTAGTTGCTGCGTGCCTTGGCGTGGTAGTCGGCCATGAGGTGCCGGTCCCTTCGGGGGTTCTGGTTGGAGTGGGGTGCTGGAGGGTCGCTGTCCCCCAACACCTCAAACAATAGCACACTATGTACGTCGTGAGGTCAGTTCAGCGAACTCACTGCGTGCGCTCCTTGTGAGCGCCGGCGCACCGCGAGAGGGGTGCTCGGCCAGCTCAGGTAGCGCGACGGGCCAGCTCGGCGGCGACGTCACGGGCCAGGACGCGCAGCGCGGCGACCGACAGGTGCGCCACCTCGGCGGTCTCTCCCACCGTCAGGCAGTAGGAGTTCACCCCTGCTCGGCGAGCGGGGTGAACTCCTGGGGGCCGGCGACGACCAGGACCAGGCCGCTCGCCTCGTCGTGCTGGGACTGGTCGAACACCCGCCCGCACCGCTGGCAGGCGAAGTGCTTCCCGTCCCATCCGTGGTCCATTTCGACCGCGTTGGTGTCGGAATTGGCGAACCCGTCACCTCGGCCGATGTCGGTCCCGCACACGCACGTCATGCTCTCCAGGTCGTCCGGGATCTCGCACCGGCCGTACTCGGCCTCCTGGACGGCGGCCGCGGCTGCGACCGCGTCGCCGGCGCTGGCGAGAATGGCGGCGCGGGGGATGGGGGTCTCGGTGCTCATCGGGTGCTCCTCGTGTTCGTGCCGGGTGGTGCGGGGTGCCCGGTCCGCGTCGGCGCGGGTCGGGCAAGGGGTGGAGCTGTGGTCAGGCGACGGCCGGGCCGATGATCCATGCGCTTGGGCCGTGCTCGGCGTACGGGGCGAGGTCCGCGTAGGTCACGCCGTGCGCGGCGAGACCGCGGCGGGTGACCCGGCCCTCGTCGACTGCGGCGGCCAGGGCTGCGAGCTGCTGCGAGGCGGCGGCGGGGGCCTTGTCCAGGGCGGTGGTCACGGCGTGCTCCTGACTCGGGGTCGTGCGCGGGTGTGGGGCGGCAGTGCGATCCGCCGGCCGCCGCGTCACCGCGGCGGCCGGGGCGTGCAGGTCAGTGGTCGTCGCGGTCCGCGTCGACGTACAGGTCGACGGTCAGGCGGGCCGGGCCGCGGCCGGACTCGCGTGCCCACTCCTCGACCATGCTGGCGGCGACTCCTTCGGCCTGCTCGATCGTCGTCGCGCCAGCCTCGGCCCACGTCATCGCGGCGACGTACGCACCGGAGTCGATCGGAAGGGTGTGCTCGGGGTCGTAGATGGCGATGACGCGGCGGTCCAGGTCGGGAAGTGTCCTGCCGTGCAGATCGTCCGCGACGGCGGGCTCGTCGTCCTCGCCGTCGTCCTCCTCTTCGTCGTCGTTTTCGTCCTCGTCCCAGCCCTCGGGCTCCGCACCCAGTCGCATGGCCTCAGGACTCACGCCGTCTTCGGCGGCAGCGAACTGGATGCCGTCATGGTGGGAGAGCGCGTCGATCAGGTCGCTTGCGGCATCGCCCCGCACGACGGTGACGACGGTGATGTAGGCGGGTTCTCCATCCTGCGTGGCGTCCGGGTCATGCACGTCGTCCCCACATCCGTCCCCGGCCGTGGCATCCACCCAGGCGCCCTGCAGGTCCTCGTGGACGGTTGTGCCGCACCGCCCGCACGGCTTCTCGGGGGCCTGGCGGATCGTGACGGTCTCGGTGGAGGGGAGGGGCTCGCCGTTCTCGCGGAGCACGATCGTCCAGGTGTCGTCCCCGTCGTCGGTGATGGTCACCTCGTCGTAGGTGGTGGGCGGGTAGACCTCGGCGCGCATCTCACTCCACGCGGTGAGGGCGGCCTCGCGGGTGGGGTGCTGCTCTTCGTGGAGCGTCGCGTTGAACGTGTCCGCGTCCGAGACGGTGAGCGTGTGGGTCATGGTTTGCCTCCGGTGGATGGGGGGTCGCTGTCCTCCAACGCAACAAACCATAGCACACTAGTAAAGACGGTGAGCGGCGCCCGCGAAGCAATCCCCGCGTTGTGCCCCGTACGAAGCAGGCATGTTCAAGCTTCCGCGTTCGCGGTCATCCCGCGTTGATGGTGCGTTCTGGCGGTCACCAACTGGACGTGGTCATCGCCGCGGCGTGGTCAGCCGTTGCTCCAGCCAGCGCAACGTCTGCAGCCCCTGCTCGCGCTGCATCACGCGCAATCCAGGGATCGCCGCTACCTCCGGCAGGTGGCCCTCACGCCAGCACCGCCCCGCCAGACCGGCGAGAGCCACGTTCACGGCGTCGGCAGGAGCATCCGCCCAGCAAGAGGTCTCCAGCAGCTCCTGTGGGTCGTGCCCGTCCGCGGCCACGTCGGGAGCCAGGCGCACCAGGTCCAGCCAGCCCGGAGCACTCCACCGGTGCGTCCAGTCCACGATGCGCAACCGCCCACCCGGCTCGCGCATCACGTTGTCGCGGCGCAGGTCCCCGTGGTGCAACGCCGCCCCAGCCATGAGGGTCGGCAGCCAGCGGCTCTCCAGCTCTGCCAGCTGCTCCACCGCCACGTCGACGGGCAACGGACGCCCCCGCACGTGCTCGACGGTTACCGCGCCCGGGTCACCGGGGGCAGGACCGGCGGCCAACGCCTGCCATGTGCCCAGCAACGGTGTGAACGCCTCGGCGAAGGGCGTGATCCCTGGCGTGGGGGAAGGGTCGAGGCGCGCACGCATCCGCTTCACCACCTTCAGCAGAGCTGGGAGGTCCTCACTGCGCCAGGTGCTGACGGTCGCACCGTCCAGCACCTCGTAGGCGGCGACCCGCCAGGAACCGCACGCCATTGATCCCCGCAGCTGCGGCCCGAGGTCGCCGACGACGTTGGCGAGCGCCGCACCCGCTTCGACGGCCTCACCCATCCCATCGCCGAGGGCAGCAGCCTTGATGAAGAGCCGCCGTCCGCGGGCGTCGACGACGGTGGAGGCGATGGAGGCGGTGAACCCCGCCGCCGCAGGGAGCTCCACCACGGGTGGGCCGCCGAGGAAGCCGGCCACCGCCTCACGGACCTCGGCCGGTGCAGCGGCCAGGGTCGGTCGCAGGACAGCAGGACCCTCAGCTCTCACGACGCCATGCTCCCGCACGCCTCCCCGGCGACTTCACGGTCCTCCCGCGTTGTGCGCGCTGCCGCGGGCAGTCGGTGACTTCACTCATCTGCCGATCTCCGGGCGGTCGAGCACCGTCCTCTAGGGTCGCCCGATGGTTCAGCAGCAGTGCGTCGTCTTCGACCTCGACGACACCCTGGTGGCCTCCGACTCCTTCGCCCGCTTCCTGGCCTACCTGCTGCGCCGCTCCCCACCACGCCTGGCCTTGGTGGCACTCACTGCCCCGGGGTGGGTACTGCTCGGCGCCCGCCGCTCCAGTCGACTGCACGCGGATCGCCTCCTCACCTGGGCCGCCACCGTGGGCCTCAGCCCCGCCCGCTTCGAGGCGCTCCTGCGCACCTTCGCCGCCCAGCACGCCGCCGTCGAAGGCGGTCGACGCATCACCATCGCGCTGCAGCGCCTCCACGAGCACCTGGCCGCCGGGGACCGAGTCGTCATCGCCACCGCCTGTGCTGAGCCCTTAGCCCGGGAAGTCTGCAAGGTCCTGAACCTACGAGGCGTCGAGGTCGTTGCCAGCACCTTCACCGCCCACCGCTGGCGCCTGCCCCACGCCGCGCCCGCCCGCGGCCAGCAGAAGGTTCAGGCCTTGCAGGACGCCGGTATCCAGCTACCCGTCGATCACGCCTACTCCGACAGCGTCAACGATCTGCCGCTGCTGCGCGCAGCACGCACCGCCCACCTGGTGCGCCCCTCGAGACGTCACCTGCCCCTGCTGCTGCGCGAGCTGGGCCCAGAAATTGAGGTCCTCAGATGAGTACCAGCCGCCGATGCCGCGTTCGGGGTCAGCCCGCGTTGTGTGCGGTCCCTAGCGGTTGGCGACGACCTCACATGCCGAAAGGCGCGCAATCGCGTGGACTGGGCAGCGCCCGCCCTGCGGGGACGAGATGGTCCAGCTTGGGGGGCGCCTTCGGGTACGTAGTCAATCAGGACAACAATGTGACGAAACCATTGCAACCCTCGGTCAGGCAGGCATACGTCGCGTCGAGATGGACAATGGGGTGGAAGGCTAAGCCTTCTCGTAGGTCGTGATTTCTAGGCCCAGGCCAGTGTTGTCCCTCCCGTAGACGCGAAGAACCGAATATCGACCGTCACTCGTGTAGACGCACATCCATGCGCCAGTCGCGAGGTCAGCTGCCTTAACGTAATTGAATGTGTATGTTCGAGTCGACGAACAGCTCTTGTAATCGGCCACAGTGTTGCCGAGGTAGGCAATCTTGGCTGGGCTGGCGATGCGGAGGTCACCGTCAACGTTGGTGTAAGCGATGTCCTGGGCTTCCTGCAGTAAAGGATTCCACCCATAAATAGATTCTTTTACGTCCAAGTCCAGCCCAGAATTGTCGGGGCGTAGGACAGCCTGACCGGTGTGCCGGATCGCAGGATCCATTGAGATGCTCTCTGGTGCAGTACCGACGACAGCATCCACTTGGGCTTGCAAAGTTTCGTTCGCCGCGGTCAGGGATGAAACACGGGTCGTCAGGTCACCGACTTGGTTTTTAAGATCGTCGATGGTCGTGCGCTGGCCCGCGATGGTGTCGTCGCGCTGTTGAACAGTCTGATTGCGCTCGGTGAGCTGCGTCTGAAGCCGCGATGCGTCGTCAGACTTATCCTTAATCACCCAGCCGAGCACGATCACGATTACACCTAGCCCGGTGGCGACCCATTGGATCCACTTGCCGCTCTCGTCACGCATCCCCGCAATGCGTGCGTACCAACGTGGTCGCGGCGCTGGCGTGGGAGGCGTGGGAGGCGTGGGGGTGGGGGTAGGTGTACCGCCCGTGCCGCCAGCTGTGCTCATCGTGCTCCTGTTGCTCCATGTGGGTGTGCTGAGCACACGGTAGGGGACGGGTCCGACGCGACCGCGCGGTTACGTGAATCTGCATACGAAGGTGGCAGCAGGTAGGCGGAAGCGGTCGCGAGGCATAACCGGACCGTAGCGGGACAGTTGCCCGCGTCCACCACATCGCCGGCGCGGCCGAGACGGCCTCCGGATGTCGTTGCAGTGGCAGGGTGGCTGCCATGTCGAAGCGGGTGCCGCTCAGGGGCGAGGAGAAGGCGAGCCTGCACATCAGCCTCGACCGTCACCGCGACGCCGTCTTGTGGAAGCTGGAAGGGCTCGACGAGGAGCAGTTGCGCCGGCCCATGACACCGACAGGCACCAACCTGCTGGGGCTGGTGAAGCACCTCGCCGGGGTCGAGTACGAGTGGCTGCCCAAGACCTACGGCCGAGCGACCGAGCCGCTGGAGACCGACGTCGTCGCCGACATGAACGCCGGCCCGCACGAGTCCACCGCCGACATCGTCGCTTTCTATGGACGCGCCCGGGCCGCGTCCGATGCGGTGATCGCGGAGCATGGCATCGATGACGTCGGCACGGCGTGGTTCGGTGAGCAGGTCAGCCTGCGTCGGGTTCTCATCGGCTTGGTCGAGGAGACCGCTCGCCACGCCGGGCACATGGACATCCTGCGCGAGCTCATCGACGGAGCCATCGGAAGCCACCGGCCGGACTGAGCATTGGGCGCGGCTTGACACACCTGTCTGTTGATCGCACGGCCATGCCGCCGTCCGCGCTATCGGCGGCCAGCTCGCGGACGCGGAGCGTGACATGCCGGGCGGGCGGGGGCACCCCTAGATGCGCGCGCCGGGGTCGTCTGGCAGGGCATCGAGCATGGCGATGCCGTCTTCCGGGGTGACCTGCAGCCGCCCCATCTGAGCGGCGTCGTCCCAGACCAGAAGACCGAAAATCTCGAAGTCAGCCAGGCACTGCGCGGCGGCGAGGTCGTCGACCTGCCCCTCGACGTGGAAGCTATGCAGCGACTCCCAGTAGGGCGGGACGCCGGGTTGCGCCATCCGCCACGGCGTGATGCCGAAGCGCGGTACTCCTCGAAAGACAGGCCGAGGGTCTGTGCTGGGAGGTCGATCGTCGGGCTGTCGCTCATGGCACAAGTCTCCTGGTCGGATCGGTGCTGGCGTGGTTGATCAACGGCGCGCGTCGCGGCGGCGCCGTTCCTCTTGGACGAGGTCCGTGGTCCCCACCAACAGGAACGGGATCCCGAACACGATGGGAATGACGAACAGGACCTGGGCGGGGCTGGTGATGGTGAGGTGCCAGAAGACGCCGAATGCGGTCAGGGCGAGTCCAGCGACGGCGAGTAGGGCGTGGCGCTTCACGAGAGCTCCTGGGTCTGTGCGGGTGGGCGGTCAGATGATCGCGGCCTGGACGATGCGCCGGCATGCCGTCAGGACGGCGCCGGCGGCGTTCTGGTCGGGCAGGCGCGTCCCGGGGTCAGCGTCGTCCTTGGCCGCGGTGTAGAGGGTCTCGGCGTACTCGGTCACCAGCTCAGCCTGCTCGGCGGTGACACGGATGACTCGGGACCCGTCGGCGCGGCGGTTGGCGACGTCGAGGGCGTCGAACACCGCGGAGTGGACGACGTCGAGGGGAGCCTGTGGCGCGGGCGGGGATGCGGAGCTGGTGTGTAGTCACGCTGGGCTCCTCGCTGTCGATGCCGACGGGTGCGGTGCCGCGCCAGAGCTCGTCGGCCCCGGCGCGGCGGTCAGGCAGTCAGTGGACGAGACGCCAGCCGAACCCGTAGTCGATGTCCGCGCGGCCCTGCTTCTGGAGCTGGAGGAGACCGGCGCGGAGGGTGTCGACATCGATGCCGGTGCGCTCGACCAGTACGCCGAACGCGATGGGGTCACGATGCAGGCACCCGACGATGCGGTCGAGGGTGTCGGCGGGCAGGGGCGCGGCGGGCGGCTCGAAGGTGCCGCGTGCGCCTTCCGGCTCGACGACCTCGACGAGCGCCCATCCTTCGTTCACCTCGTCCTGGGAGTGCTGGGGGGACCACTGCTCGATGCCGCACGACCTGCCGGTGCGCTTCACGACGCGGCGCGCGGCGGCCTTCGTGTTGGCGCGGGTGTCGTAGCCCCTGGATTCGCCGTCGGCGGTGAGGGTGCGCCACACCCTGCTGGGGGCGGCGGTGTTGGTGGCGGTCTGAGCGGTCACGATAGGGCTCCAAGGGCTCGCTGGCGGGCGTTGCGGGATGCGATGAGGTTGAGGCCGGTGTCGGCCAGGCCGTCCGGAGGCGTCAGAGGGAGAAGACGCGGTTGACCAAGCCGGGGTCGTCGCAGGCGGTCACCCTTGCCTCATAGGTCGCGTCGTCGCAGCGGCCGGTGCCGGTGAAGGGGTAGATGTGCTCCATGACCCACTCGTCGTACTCGGCGGCCCTCTCGTCGAGGGTGGGCGGCGCGGGGATCGTCTCGTCGTCGACGGTGGTGACGACGACCTCGTCGGCGTAGGCGTTCTCGACGCGCAGGCTCACGGTGATCGTCCGAGGCGGCAGGACGCTCCGCGCGGTGCCGGTGGATGCCTGCTCGGCGGGGGTGGTCGGGGTGGTCATGGTTCCTCCGGTAGATGGGGGGTCGCTGTCCTCCAACACCACAAACCATAGCACACTAGTAGTGTGTCGGCATCTCATCGACACCCACGAAGCGGGCACCAGATGCAGACGACCGGCGCTCGCTGTCGCGCCCCGGGTGGAGCCGCTCAGCGGCCGTCGCGCAGGATCTGGCGCTCGAAGACCATGTGCAGGTCGGCCTCGGTGTTCGCGGCCGTCTCGGTGGCCTCGGCGGCGTCCGCCGTGACCGGCTGCTCCTCGTCAGCTTCACCGGCTTCCTCGGCGGCGGGGTGGTCCGCACACCACCCGTCGTCGTCCAACGTCCCCGGCGCCACCTGCTCGAAGCACCCCTGGCACTCCGGCTCCGTCGCGTGGAGCTCGGGCAGCTCACGACCCGTAGCGAGCCTGAACCGCTCCCGGTAGGACCAGGCTCGATCCCCGTCGGCCACGCTCGGGCGGTTGGAGACCGTCAGGATGCTCGCCACGCTGCCCAGGAAGTCCGCGCCGCCGTCCCAGGTCGGGGTGGTCCCCAGCAGGGCCGCGAGGTGGTCCACGGTGAGGCGGTCGGCCAGGAGGGCGGCGTGCTCGTCGGCGGGGACGGTCACCACACCGCCGGCGACGCGGGCCGCGACGGCGTGCGTCGCGTCGTCCACCACTCGGTCAGCGTCGGCCACGTCGGCGGGCAGCGCACCCACGTCGGCCAGGGCGGCGCGGATCGCGTCGTTCAGCGCGGCGAGTTGGTCGGAGGTGAAGACGGGGGAGGTGGTCGTGGTCACGGCGGGGTGTGCTCCTGTCGGGTGGGGGGTCGGGGCCGGCTACGCGGTCCGGGATGAGGTGGTGCGGGCGGGGGGCGTCAGGCGGTGGGGGCGTACACGCGGTCGTTGCGGCACGCGAAGTCGTGCGCGGCCTGGTCGTCGTGACCTTCGGCGCGGTGCGCGACGTAGGCGCACTGGAACCCGACCCACCTACGGAACTCGGCCACGGCGTCGTCGTGCGGCTGCCCACCCCACCGGCCGACGAACGCGATGCCCTCGGACACGTCCGCGTCGTCGTGCGGGTCCAGTGCGGCCTTGACCGCGTTCAGCCGCAGCTTGGCGTCCAGCTCGGCGCGCGGGACGTACCGATACGACGACGTGCTGCGGTGCGAGCCGTCCGGGCGGATCGTGATGGACTGCCACGACGGGCCGTCCGCCTCCGGGGCCAGCCACGCCACCGTGGTCCATCCTCGCAGGGTGACGGTCACTGGGGTCATCCCCTCGGTCTGCGCGGCGGCGGCCCACGTCGTGACCTGCTCCGCGACGGCCTCACGCGCTTCGGCGGCGGTCTTGCGGGTCGCGACGAAGGGGCCGAACCGCACCTCCGAACCGGTGACCTGGCTGGTGTAGTCGGGGGCGAGGGTGGTCTTGCCGCGCTCGTGGACGGCCTCGACGGTGAGCTTCACGGCGTTGCGGGAGGTGGGGAAGTACATGGTGTGCTCCTTCGTGTCGTGGTGGCCCGGTTCGCTGCGGGCGGTGGGGCCGCCCCGGTCGTCTGTGCCGGGGCGGGGTCGAGCTAGTCAGGCGGCGCGGAGCTTGCCGGCCTTCTTGCTCGCCTTCGCCTGAGCGGCCGTCAGCAGCTCACGCGCATCTGTCCCCTGCTTCGCGGCCAGGGCCAGCGCGGCGCGGCCAGCGAATGCGGACCATCCGACGGCGTAGGGGTGGTCCTCGCCGTACCAGGCCAGGTCGAACAGGACTTCGGCGAGCTTGCGCTGCGCGGCGACCGCGGTCTTGACCGGGCGGCCCTCGTCATCCAGCAGCGGGGAACCGTCGGCTGCGGTGATGGTTTTCTCGGCGGCCTTGGCGCGCTTCGCGGCCAGTCCGGCGGCGCGTTCAGCCTGCTCGGCGCGGTCGCGCAGCTCGTCGGCGGTGAACACGGTGCGGGGGGTCACCGGGGCGCCGGGGAAGCAGACGGTGCAGGCGTCCTCCCCGATCACGTTGACCACGGCGTCGTGGTCGAGGCCGGATAGGTCCGCCAGGACGGCGAACCGGGTGGTGACGTAGCAGGTGGAGCACGAGGTGGAGGCGTGGACGTGACCCTTGCCGTTGGTGATCGCCAGGTAGGTGCGGGTCCAGCCGCTGCGGCGGTCCCATTCGCCGCGGTACGGGGCCTCGGCGGCGGTGGCGACTGCGACTGCGGCCTCGCGGCGGGCGATGACTGCCTCGGTGCCGTGGATGCTCTGGCGGGCGACGGACAGGCCGGTCTCGGCGTTCTGAGTAGCGGCCATGAGGGGGAACCATGCCGCGTCGATCTCGGCGGGGGTGGCGGTGGTGAGGTTCATGGTGGTCCTCCGTGGTGCGGCCCGGGGTGACGTCCTCCAACACCACAAACCATAGCACACTAGGCTAGAGGCCACTAGGCACATCCCGAACCGTCGAGGTGGGCGTGGGTTGTCGTCCCGGCGGGACCGCGAGCACCGCCTCGGTTACGCGCTGGAGCCGAGCAACGCGTCTGCCCGGCGGGCCGTCTCCACCTCACGCGCCCACGACGGCCAGGCTGAACTGCAGGCCGCGCACGACGGCATCCGACGGGCTGCGACCTCACGGAACGGGCGACCGACATGGCGGCCGCACTCGGTCAACGCATCCCCCACCCGCACCGCGTGCACGCGCGCTGGCTCCTCAGCGTGCTGGACGTAGCGCCAGGTCGGCAGGTCCGGCAGCAAGGCCACCAGACTCGCCGGATCCATTCTCCACGCCGCCAGACGCGCGAGCTGCTCCCCGATGCCCCCGGTTCCCGCCAGGGCGTCCAGGGCTCGCGGCCAGACGGCGCCCACCTTGCGGGCGTAGGCGCTCCCGGCCAGGACGATGACGTGGGCGGTGTCGAGCAGGTCGGCGCGCTTGGCCTGCTCCCGCACGATGCGCTCAGGAACCGCGATCGGAGAGTCCATGCGCAGCTCGTACGGGGCGACCTCGGCGTCGAGGGTCAGCAGGCCGTGCTTGGCGGACAGGATGCGAACGCGGTCCGCAGGGCCGACGGTCAGCGCCGTCGCCAGGCAGGCGCGGAAGTAGCTGCCGATGTAGAGGTCTCGCGCCGGCCTCAGAGAGTCCGCCTTCTTCCCTCCGCAGGGGATGATGACGAGGGGCTGCGTGGTCATGGGTCTCCTTCGTCTACCGGGCCCGGCTGCCGCCCCTTCAGGGCGGTACCTGGCACCGCGAGCGCGGGGTCGGTCCACCAGGCTGGTTCGTCTGCTGGTCCATCTGGCCGGTCTGCCCAGGCGAGGGCTTCATCTCTGCGAGCTGCTGCCAGCCGCGCGGTCCTGGCGAGGCGCTCGCCACTGTCTTGGGCGACTGGACCTGCTGTGGTCAGAGGTCGATGACGAGGCCATCGGGTTCGCCGGCGCTGTCGTACTTCGCCTTCGTAGCGAGCGGTTCGTCCAGAGCCTCGCCCAGGTCCACCGGCCCCAGGGCTGTGCCGTCGGAGAACTGCACGTGGCCGTTGCGGTCGTAGAAGTGGCCGTTGTCCCACTCCGTCGTCCAGAAGGTCACTCGTGTCGCGCTGGTTCCGGGGCGGGCGAGCAGATGCGCCTGCACCGGAGTCGAGGCGGCTACGGCAGTGCGGACGAGCTGCCCGAGCTTGGTGTCCAGACGGCGGGCCTGCTCGGCGTAGACGGCGCGGTCCAGGGCGTCAAGGTCGGCGTCGTCTAGGCCAGCAAGGGTGTCGATGAGAGGGCTGGTCACGGTGAGCTCCTGCTGGTGCTTGCGGGGTGGGGTGCTGTCGTGGGGTGGCGTCAGCTGGCGCCGGGTGCCGTCCGCCTCCTTGCGGGCGGCACCCGGCAGGGTCAGGCCGGCACGCCGCTGGCGGCGCGCACCCGACGGGCCAGCTCGATCAGCTCGTGCTGGCGCGCGGACAGTTCGGCGCCGTCGGCGCAGTCGGCCAGAGTGCGGATGATGCCCTCGACGTCGCAGGGGGTCAGGTCGACGGGCGTGGCCTGCTCGGCGGCCACCGCCTCCAGGCGTGCGGCCTGAGCGGCGTACCGGGCCGAGGGCAGTTCCCCGCGTCGCATGGACTCGTTCTCGGCTTCGAGCGTCACGTACCGGGCGGCCACCTCGCGCAGGCGGGCAGCTTCGGTGGCGGGCTCGTCCGTCGTGATGGTGCCGCCGTACGGGGCGTACCGCTCGTCCCACAGGTTGTAGCTGTAGGTGGACCAGGTGACCGTTGTGTGCTCGGCCAGGTCGGGGCGGTGCTCGGCCGAGGAGGCGGTGAAGACACGGTTGACGCGGTAGGTCTCGGTCAGGACGGCGTCGATGCGGGCACGGACGTAGTAGGCGCGGGGGGAGTCGGCGGGAACGGGGTGGCCGTTGATGGTGACGACCTCGACCTCGTAGGTGCCGGGCAGGATCGTGTACTTGTCCCACCAGGACGCGGTGGCGAGGGTGCGGTCCACGTACTCCGTCGCGGCGGGGATGGTCAGTGTGAGCGTCATCGGGATCCTCCTGGTCGGGGGTTCTGTGCGTCCTTCACGGCTTAAACCATAGCACACTAGGCATGAGGTAGGTAGGTGGACTTGGTTCGTGCTTCTGGCGGGCGCGCCGGCTCGGTCGGCGCCTCAGGGGATGCGCGGAGGTGAGCTGGCTCCGGCGGACCCGCGCGTGTTCAGGTCGCCGGTTCGATGGCGGTGACGTTGTAGGAGGTGGTGCGAGAGCTGATTTCCTCGCCCGCCAGGTGCTGGTCGTCGGCTTCGTCCTCTGAGTCGGCCTCGACCTCGAAGACGATGACCTCGGATCTCTCGACGACGACGCGGTACTTCACGGGGGAACGCCCTTCACTGGAGGTGGCGGGCACCGTGGGTGGCGGTCCATGGCGCTCGCGGCCGACGTCGTGCGGGTGCTTGGGTGGCGGGTCGGGCGGCGGGGGGAGTCGCCGCCCGACCCGTTCCGCCGTCCTTCAGCTGTCGGCGGTGGAAGGGGGGGCTTGGAGCGGGTGCACCGGGGACGGTGGTGCCGCCCCCGGCGCAGCAGTCGTGGGCTGGCTACAGCTCCCCGGCCAGCTGCGGCCGGTACTGGTAGGCCCCGCAGGCGGCGAGGCTCTCGAAGTCCTCACCGACGGCGTCGGCCAGGTGGTGCAGGCTGGCCAGGAGGTCGGTCAGGGCCGTCCCGAGGTCGACGTCGGCTCCGGTCTGCTCCCAGAATGCCCGGAGCGCTACCGCTGCCGCTCCGGCGCGCCGGGTGTTGTCGTGGGCGACGTCCTCGGCGCTCGTGCCGTTGCGGAAGCGTCCGTCGCCGTCGGCGAGGGTGAGCGCGGCGGTGAGGTCCGTCAGGTTCGCCTCGACGGTGAGGGGCAGGCTGGCGGGGGCGATGACGTCGGGGGTGACGTCAGGGGTGACGTGGGCAGCGGGAGTGGAAGTGGTGGTGGACATGGCCGGTACCTCCGGTGCTGGTTGGTCTCGTGGTGTCGACGGGGTCGCTGTCCCGCCAACACGAGAACCATAGCACACTAGTAGCACGTGAGGAAGAGGTTGGCCTCGACGTCATGCGGTCACGCCGCTGCCGCGCCCGTGTGCGCGGAGGTGCACGTCACCGGCGCGAGATCGCCCGCACAGCGTCGGCCCGTCCCGCCTCAGTCGGCGCGCCCCAGTCGTAGGCCGGCAGAGCGGGCATGGTCTCCCCGTCGGCGTCGAAGTTGATCCAGTGGATGTCCTCGCCCAGGGAGCGGGCGTAACGGCTGACGGCGAGGAGGTTGGGGAAGCCCGCGGCCCGCATCGCCTCGTCGTGCTCCTCGACGTCGTCGTGCTGCACGTTCACGAAGAGCCCGTACTCGTGGGCGATGACGCGCGGGCCGTCGAGCTGGAAGACGGACTCAGCGGTGTCGACTTCGCGCTGGGTGAGGTGGCAGGTGGACAGGTCCAGGTACTTCGCGATCACGGGTGACTCCTCCGGCGAGGGCTGGGCAGGTGGTATGAGGGCTGGCGCACCCGTGGGGGCCCACAGGGCGCGGTGGGTCGAGGCAGGGAGGGGCGCCGCGTCGGGGCCGGCGCCCGCCTCCGGCGCTCCGGCAGGGGGGGCTCAGGACGTGCCCATCTCGGGGTACAGGCGGCGCACCTGGGCGTCGGCCCATGTGCGCCGGTCCTCGGCGTCGTCGGCCTCGTCGAGGGCGTAGGCCCAGTGCTCGGTGCCACGGGTCCGAAGCCCCGCGCGCACCGCGAGCTCGGCTCCGGCGCGGCTAATCTGGGCCTCAGGGCGCTCACCGTAGTCGGTGGCCGCGTCGTAGGACTCAGCGGCCAGGATGTTGACCAGGTCCAGGCGGTCCAGGGCTACCCGCACCTGAACCGTGACCATGTGGCGCCCATTGCGGCGCAGGGTGGGCTGCATGCTTCCTCGTCTGGTCGGGGGCTGGTCCGCTAGCTGCTGGCGGTGTAGTGGACGGTCGAGAGCGTCGAGGTTGGGCTCAGCCGACCACCTCCCGCACGGGCACGTAGACGGCCAGGCCCCCGACGTGCAGGCTGGAGAAGGTGCCCTGTGCCATGGGCACCAGGCCGTCGTATCCCTGGGGGTACTGGGCCTTCAGCGCGAACGCCTCAGCCTCGGTGTAGCCGGGGAAAAGCACCCCGCCTGCCTTCTCGACCTTGCGGGCTTCTGCCGCGGTGACGGCCTGCGACTCGAGGCCGGCCTCGAAGGTGGTGTCGCCCTTGACGCCATAGGCGCTGTGCTGAGCGACGGTGTACTGGTCCTTGGCACTGCTCATGTGCTGCTGTCCTCTCGGGTGGTTGCGTGGGTTCGTTCTGCTGCCGCTGGCGGTCGGCGCCGGTGCGACCAGCTCGCGGTCTGCGGGCGGGCCGTGTCAGAGCCGGGTGAGCGAGCTGGTCGGGATGATCGTGACGTCGCCGTCGGCGCGGATGACGCGGGTGTGCGGGGTGAGGTTGGGGGTGCGCCGGGTGCAGCGGCGGGTGTGCTGGTGCCGCGAGAGGTAGGTGCTGTCGCTGGCGCAGCCGACGTACTCGACCCGGTCCGGGACGATGAACTTCTGGTCGGTGGCGATGGTGACCGTCTCGCCGGTGGTGGTCCAGGTGGCCTGTTCCATCGGGTGCCTCCGTGTCGCGGTGCCTTCAACTTGTGGCTAAACCATAGCACACTATGTACGCGAGAGGTACACGGATCCCGTGACGTCGCATCCCAGAAGCCGCAGCGCACGGAGACGGCGCCGGACTACAGCTCCAGAGCGGTGACACGAGCTCGGCGTCGACCGCGGTGATCGCGGTCGACGACCACCCGCAGCGCCATTGCCGTGAACCGAGCGCCTGTCCGCAGGATGACGGCCGCCTCGTAGACACCGGCCCCGACGTGGTGCAGGTGCACGCTCTTGACGACCGGCGTCACCAGTCCCGCCATGGGCTGAGCGACCCCAGGAGCGCACAGCCGGCGCTCGCGGGCGGCCAGGAGCTGCTGACGCCGCGAGACCGTCTGGTAGACCTCCGGACTGCACCAGCGCAGGAGCTGCTGGCGGGGGCGGCGGCTGGCGAAGACCCCCAGGTAGACGATCATCCATCGCCGCACCCAGTGCTCGACCTCTTCCATGTCCTGAGACGCCACGCCGGCCCCCGGTGGACGAGCAGGCGCCACGTCCATCGAGAGCACGAACTGCCCCTCGCACTGGGAAGCCTCGCCGAGCGGAGACCTCTCCTCACGAGGTGCTCTGCGGTGGACGTCGCTGAAGACGACCTGTCGGCTCTCCTCCCGCTGCTTGTCCTGCTGCCTGACGTACTGGCGAGCTGTGCTCTGGATCGTGTCCACGAGCTACTCCCTGGATCGGTTGGATCGGTGCCGAAGCCGGCTGTCTGGGGCGCGGCCCACGGCCGCGGAGCGGGCTGGAGAGCCACGCAGAGCCGTGAGGCCGGAAGCACGCGCCTCCTGGCCCCACGAGGGAGCGAGAAGGTCAGACCGCGGCGTGCGCGTCGCGCCGCTGGAAGGACCAGGTAGCGGCCTCGTCGTAGCCGGGGAGCCGGTTGATGGCGGCCCGCTCGATGGCAGCAACCCAGGTCGCCGCTCGGCTCGAGGCCCAGCCCGGGTGCTCGCAGCTCTGGTAGACGTAGCCGCGCGCGGCCTTCAGGATGGCGACGGTGACGTCAGCGCCCAGGCCGGCGAGCTCTGCGGGCCGCACCGGCTGCCAGCGGTAGGAGAAGACGAGCGCCGCGTACTCGGCGCGCTCGGAGTCCTCCATCGAGGAGTAGCGGTGCTGGACGCTGAGCACGTTCTCGGCCAGCAACTCCTGGCCCAGTGCATCGGCGCTGATGACGCGGGAGTCGAGGCACACAGTGTCGATGGGGTTCGTCCCCGGCGCGTGGTGGTAGGCGATGACCTGCCACTGGCGAGCGAAGGTCACCAGCAGGTCGATGTGGTCGTTCGACTGCACGTAGGCGCTCACGGTGGTGCTCCTCTATCGGTACCGGTTGTGTGCTGGCCGGGTCGCTGTCCGTCCAACACTCAAACCATAGCACACTAGTAACGAGGTGGGGAAGGTGGTAGTTTCTCCGTCATGAACTTCTCGGGTGACTACCTCGCCAGCCACTCACGGGAGCTGTGGGAGCAGAACGCGAACGACTGGCTCGGGTTCGAGCACTTCCCGCAACCGGTCATCGGATGCGAGCCGCCACCCACCGCCGACGAGGTGAGCCGACGTCTGGCGACGGCAGGCTTGCAGGTGGCGCGAGAGGTGCAGGAGCTCGTGGCGCTGCCCGCCGACCAGCAGGAGGGAGGGGCTGCGCAGGCGTGCCGTGCTCGGTTGGAGAAGTTGCAGGCCGAGATGGCGATGCTGAGTGAGCTACGGGAGGAGATGGTGAGGGCGGGCGCTCCGTGGTTCACTCGCCACGACATCGTGGTGGGCGATGAGGTGCTGGCGGACGGTGCCTGGTGGGAGGTCGCCCGTGTGAACCAGAGATCGCTCCGGGTGTGCCCGCTCGATGCCCGGCCGTGGCGCTGGGTGCGGGGGATCGTGCTGGGTTCAGAGTTGGTCGACCTGGACCGGGTGCAGGCGCGTCGCACTGCGGCCCACTCGCCACGATGAAGACCCCCAGCGTGGCCTAGGGGGGTCACTGTTGTGCTGGATGCGCTGAGGACGGCCAACGCGTGCCGTTCGGGCGGGGACGCCCCGGTCAAACAGCGGCATGGCCCGCGGGGGTGGGGTCGACGCATACAGTAATGACGCCACTTACCCAGCGCTCCGAGGTGTGCCCGGGGCAATGAGGCGCTGGGATTGGAAGCGGACAGCGGGGGGTGAGTCCCACTACGCTCCGCGTCATGAGCTGGGCTGACATCGACTGGGGCAACGCTCCAAGCTGGGCTGCCTTCGCGGCAGCCAGCATCGCGGCAACCTTCGCAGCACGAGCCTACCGGCGCGAGGAGCGACGAGACCGGCTCAAGACGACGCTTGAGATCAGGGAACAAGCGTCGAAGGTGGGAGCCTGGGTGGAGAAGAACCAGGGGTCCGACCTGGTTGTGCGCATCATGAACACGAGCGATCTGCCCGTGACGCAGGCGCGCCTTCGGGTGCATGTGACGTGGGAGCCATGTTCTGCGTACCGCTTCCACACCGTGCGTCACGATGGCGTCCGAGTGGGCAGCGGCTATGAAGACTTCGAGCTCGGGACGCTTTCGCCTAAGCATGATCAGATGTTCCCAGTCTCGCTCGAAGCTGAGCTCGCACTCGCTACGGCTCGATCTGCAACGTTGGAGCTGCAATTCGACGACGCTCAAGGGGTCTCGTGGACTCGAGATAATGGGCGTCTTGAGTCGGTGAAGCTCGGCCTCCAACCGGAGTGGCTCGCGGAAGTCCTCCGCTGGCAGGTAGAGAAGGAGCCAGGGCCGGTCAGCCAGTTCGTCCGCGACTATCAAAGGTGGGTGCCGTACTGGTTCAGGGAGGTGCGCCGGTGGATGCCTGATGCCGTTCGTGGCAATCGACGTCCCTTCCCGCAGATGCCTCGTAGGCAGCGGTCGGAACCACCCAGGATGCTTTCCTTGCGGGAGCGACGCATTCCCGACAAACGGGTCGACCTCACCAAGCCGCCTCTTGAACCGGGTGACCAGGGCCGGCCTCAAGAGCACGAGTGAGTTTGGGGCTACCGCCTCCAGGTGTTTTCGAGGCTGCGAGCCGTTGCTGTGGCTTGACGTTTGTGCGTCAGAGCCGGCGTATCGGGCCGTCAGGCCCGGGTACGCGGTGTTGCGTGGTGAGCGCGAAGCGCGACAGCAGTCGAACTTCATGACTAAGAACTCTGAAACTTAGTGGGTTTCGATTCGCGCCAGCGGAGCGAGACCCACT